>JBDKHP010000028.1:0-2787 GCA_039797645.1 Bacteroidota bacterium | reverse complement strand
CCCTGTCTGTTATCGCCCCAACAAAACCAACACCAAACCCAGGTAGGCAGCGCAGAATCGGAACCCGCCTCAAGCAATGTGCAGATGGAGGTGCTTGTGTTTCGCCCGCAATGTGGTGTTTTCTCCATTTACTGACATCGTTCGTTGTTCGGGGCTGGCATCAACTCTGTGCCACCACCTCTATTGGCTGCGTTTGGCTTCATGGCCGCAGGCCAAAGTAAAGTGCTTGCCCCGCCTGACTACGGCGCGGGTTTGGAAAGTGCCGCACGGCCTAGCCCGGATAGTAGCGGTAGCCCACAGCGGCGTGATGCAGCAGCAGCAATCAGATGCGATTCGACTGAAATACAAGAGTTTCCAGTTGACATAGTAACCGAACGCGAGGACTACAAGCGGATAGCCGGCAGCTGACCTATATTTGAAAAGTTTGGCCTCCGCTCCTTATCTTTATTTTTTTTTCGTTGGCTATGGACTTTTTCATTCAGAATGAAAGCAAGCCCCAGTGGAATTTATGGCTAATAGGCGATTATATTATTTTCAGACTACTTATTCCGATCCTTGCGGGCGAAGGAAGCTAGGTTTAACGCTAAGCTTAGGTTCCCCTCGCCAGCGTTTTAATTGCTGGCTAAGGAATGGTTCGCTGCACGATACCGTGGCTTAGGGCCTAAGCGTATTGTGTATCATTCGGTTGTAGTATTGTTGCTGAAAGGCTTTGGCGATGTTTGTCATGGAATCGACAAACTGTGGACGCTCCTTGAGCAAATTGTGCGATTCGAGAGAGTCTGTGCGGTAGTTGTACAATTCAACAGGGGTTGTTTCGTTGAAACGGATTACGTAATCGCCACTGAAAAAGTTGAACAAGCCATCGAGGTAATTGACACAGACTCCCTTCGGGTTGGGTGCAAATAGATTGCGCCCGAAGGTGAATAGCTTTCCTGAATAGCCTAAATAGCCCAAAATAGTTGGTGTGATGTCCAATTGTTGCGCTACTTGGTGGCTTTCCTTGGCAATAAGCTCTGATGAGGGATCGAAAAATATGATCGGCACTGCAAAACTACCCCATGTGGTGGTGTATTCTTTAAAATAGGGCTGGGATGAATGGTCGGCAGTGATTACAAAAATGGTGTTTTTGTACCAATTTGTTTTTTTAGCGAGCGCGAAAAATTTTTTAAGCGACTGATCGGTGTAATGAATTACACGGTGTACTGCTAGTGGGCCTTCTCGAAGTGGTTCTTTAAAGTTATCGGGAACTAAGAACGGATGGTGCGAAGACAGGGTAAACACGCCTGCCATAAAGGGTTCTTTTGTGGCCGAAATATTGCGGCACATGTATTCGAGAAATGGGCCATCGCTTATGCCCCATAGACCTTCGGTTTTATCTTTACCCTCGTACTCATCCATACCATAATAATGCTGAAAACCAGCAATTTTGGCAAAAGAGTCGAAACCCATGGAGCCATTGACTGCGCCATGATAAAAGGCGGTATTATAACCCAGACTGTCTAAAATTTTGGGTAGGCCTTTTACGTCATTGCCCGCATAATCGGAGAGTACATAGTGGGTTTTTATTTGCGGAATTCCAGTGTACACCGAAGGCATGGCATCAATAGACTTTCTGCCGTTGGCAAATGCGTACCAAAAACGGAGACTGTGTTGAGATAATGAGTCGAGAAATGGGGTAAAGCCTTCGTAATTTTCGTGGCCATGGTTGTAGTATCCGTGGTACTCGCGGGCAAAACTCTCGAGTAAAATGATTACCACATTCTTTTTTACAAAAGTACGGGTGCTGTCTGTGGGGTAGCTCACAATTGGGTCGTAGATTGTGTTGAGATCTTCTTGGTTGTAATAGCTTACTTCCTTATAGGCTTGTGTTCCCAATGTACGAAAAATGCAGAATGGGGTGTTGAGTACAATGAACACTTCTTTGGGCTTAGAGGTATAGACGCCAGCATCGCCCAATGAAATCGGTCGTGTACTGTGGTGCCAGTCGCCACCGCGCATACCAATAACAACCAAACCTACGGTTACGGCCATAGAAACTGTGTGCAAGGGAAAGTAAAGCCACAAACTCATTTTGGCATAATTTACGGTAAGTTTCACTGTCTTGAAAGTGAAAATCATAGCAACAAGAAACAGGGCGAAAATGGGGATACCATACCAATAATCTATAAGGAAACGTCCAAAAAGGGCAAAGATTTGTGTTTCGTTTACAAACTCGCTTACGATACTGGCTGTGGTGCGACGGAGTGTAAATGGATAGTAGAAATAATCGCCAATATTGAGGATGAAACCAACGGCGTTTGTCGTTATAAAAATATACTTGAGTATGCGTTGGTAGCTTGGTTGTGCCCGAAACTTAAAAGGGATTATCATGAGTAAAATGTACAGCGAATTTAGGTACAATAGTGCTGACAAATCGAACCAGAATCCGCCACGCATGAGGTGAAGTAGGTGAAAAAGACTCGTTTCGGGAAAATCTTTATGGTTGAAAAGAAAGAAAAACACGCGGTTTACTTGATACAAAAGCATTACAAGGCTGAAGTTCCAGAGTAAAGTGGTGTATATGTGATTGTTGGCACAATAAGCGCGGGTGGATTGTATGAATTGCTGAATGTGTGTTCTCATTTGCGAATCTGGTCTGTAAGATATTGTATATTATTCGGATTTGAATTAAGTGCCCAAAGGTAGAAAAGTTTATTGGAACGTTCAAAGTGCGAAATCCGAAAACCTTTAAATGTGATGTCGCATTGGGTAGCTTGGCCAATGTGTAGGAACAAAAATGCTCCTTGG
>JBDKHP010000027.1:0-7251 GCA_039797645.1 Bacteroidota bacterium | reverse complement strand
GATTTCGTACCCTCCAGCGAGGACTACAAGCGGATAGCCGGCAGCAGCCGTGTATAAGTAATGTTTCGCTCCCGCTCCAAATCCTTTTTTTTTATTTTTCTGTCGGTTGGATTTTGGTTTTTTATTTCGCTTGCTTATTTCATTATCTTTAGCTTGAGTTTTGGCTTGGGTGGCTGGCGCGAAATTCGGTCTGTTGGCTTTGTGCCGATTGGCGATTTCTGTCGGTGCTGCTTTAATGCTTATTGCTTTGTCGAAAATGCGAAATGCTAGTGTTCCATATTTTAAGTGTTCAAACAAATGGGTAATTCTAAATCTCAACAGTACTTGCGGCCTCTTATTCTGATGGTTACGCTTTTTTTTATGTTCGGTATGGCTACCAATATCAACAATGTGTTGGTGCCGTATATCAAAGATGTGTACCAATTGAGCAATTTTGCGGCGACTTTGGTGACGTTCTCGTTTTTTATGGGTTTTTTGGTGATTTCGCCTTTGGGTTCGTTTATCGTGTCGCGTTTTGGCTATAAAAATACGGCGGTGATTGGGCTTGTTACCATGTCGGGCGGTTTTTTGCTGGCACTGGCGAGTTCGAAATTGGCGCTTTCGGCGCTTGAATCGGGCGAGGTGTTGTCGGCTGGGGTGTCGGTGCTTACGGCGGGTGGACTGCTGCGGGTGTCGTACCTTGTGTTTCTGTTGGCAACCTTCGGTGTGGGTTCGGGGGTTACGATTCTTCAGGTGGCGGCCAATCCGTACCTTACGGCGCTGGGCAACCCCGAAACTGCTGATAGTCGGATCAATACGGCGGGTTTTTTCAACTCGCTTTCGGGCAGTATTGCGCCCTTGGTGGCTGGTATGATTCTGCTGGGTTCGTTTGGCAGTACGAGCGATGCGTTGCGGGCTATTTCGCTGCCTTACATGGGGCTTATTGGGTTTACATTGGTGGTGGCGGTGGTGTTTTCGTTCGCCAAATTGCCGCGTTTGTCGATTGAAAGGGATGTGACAGAAACCTCGAAACCAAGTGGTAATCCGTTGAAATATAAGCATATGTGGATGGGCGTGGTGGCTATTTTTATGTACGTGGCGGCTGAGGTTTCTATCCCGACGCTGATGGTGGAACTGATTCGGGAATCGAAGATGGGTTGGTCGTGGTTTAGCTTCGAGAATGCGGCGACCTACGGTTCTATGTATTGGGCCTTGGTGATGTTGGGGCGTTTGGCGGGTATTTTTATCATGCAGAAAGTGCAGATTCATAAGGGTTTAATCTTTACCAGCGGCCCGGCTTTGCTCTTGGTTGCGCTGGGTATGACGACCACGAACGACCTTTCGGTGCTGGCTTTTGTGCTGGTGGGCTTGTTTAATTCGGTGATGTGGGGCGCAATTTTTCCGCTCGGTATTGCGCGAATGGGCAAACTTACGAACAAGGCCTCGGGCTATATGCTGATGGGCGTGGTTGGCGGGGCTATTTATCCGCTTTTGCAGGGTTTGGTGGCCGATTCGTGGGGCGTACATGCTTCGTACGGTATTATTTTGCTGCCCTACCTTTTCTTGTTGTACTACGGCCTTGTGGGGCATAAGGTGAAGTCGGCACCTGCGCAAGTGTAGCCGATTTGTTTTTGTGTCGAACTCTAAATAACTGATTATATGAAAACTAGAGAGGAACTACTTCCGGGTGAATCGGCGGATAAGTTGGTGAAATCGCCGCTTAAATCGTCGGACAAGATCATCTTTTCGAAATACGAAAAAATACCCACCACGATCTATGCCGATTCGCTGTCGGCATCGACGAAGGTGGCGCAAGATATAGCGGCCATGATTCGCGCCAAAGAACTTCTTGGGGAGTTGTGTGTGTTGGGGCTGGCCACAGGCTCGTCGCCCATACGGGTGTATCAGGAACTGGTGCGAATGCACGTCGAGGAAGGCCTGAGTTTCAGGAATGTGGTGACGTTCAACCTCGATGAATATTATGGCATAGAGCCGAAGTCGATACACAGTTACCACTATTTTATGCACGAACAGTTGTTCGACCATGTGGACATTCTCCCGGCCAATGTGCACATTCCCAACGGAATGATTGCCCGCGACCGAATAGACCAATACTGCGAAGAGTACGAACGTAAGATCGACGCATATGGCGGCATCGACATCCAGCTGTTGGGTATTGGCCGCACGGGGCATATCGGTTTCAACGAGCCGGGTTCGGGCGAGCGATCCCTCACGCGTTTGGTGACGCTAGACCACCTCACGATTCTCGACGCTGCCAAAGGTTTTGGCGGGCAAGAATTTGTGCCTTCAATGGCAATTACCATGGGGGTTGGGTCGATATTTAAGGCACGTAAAATAATTCTGTTGGCTTGGGGCGAGAACAAAGCGACCGTCGTACGCAAAGCCGTGGAGGGTGCAGTTACCGACGAAGTACCTGCTACATTTTTGCAGCGTCACCCGAAGATGCATTTTATTACGGACGCTTCGGCGGCGGCAGATCTCACCCGTGTGAAAACGCCTTGGCTCATAGGAATCTGCAACTGGGACGACCGCCTTATTCGCAAAAGCGTCGTCTGGCTCTGCGAAAAACTCCAAAAGCCAATTCTGAAACTTACCGACAAAGACTACAACGACAACGGCATGAACGACCTTATTACCCAAGTCGGTTCGGCCTACGACATCAACATACGGGTGTTCAACGACCTACAACACACCATTACCGGATGGCCTGGCGGAAAACCTTCTGCCGACGACAGCCAACGCCCCGAACGGGCACTGCCATACCCGAAACGTGTCTTGATTTTCAGTCCGCACCCCGACGATGACGTAATTTCTATGGGCGGCACTTTCTTGCGGCTGCTCGACAATGGCCACGAGGTACACGTGGCCTATCAGACATCGGGCAACATCGCCGTGTCCGACACGAACGCCCTGCAATACATTGAGTTTGCCAAGAACCTACACGCCAAAAACGCCCATAAAGCCGACGAACTGGAGGCGTATTACCAAAAAGTACACGAGTTTCTGCAAGCGAAAACCGAAAGCGAAGCCGACATTCTCGAGGTGCGACAGGTGAAATCGCTCATCCGCCAAGGCGAGGCCATTGCAGCAGCCGAATATCTCGGAGCAAAACGCCAAAACCTGCACTTTCTGGAGCTACCATTCTACGAAACAGGCAAGGCCAAAAAATTACCTGTTTCACACACTGATATTGAGCGTATTACCACGCTGATGCAAGAGCTGAAACCGCAGCAGATCTATGCCGCCGGCGACCTATCCGACCCCCACGGCACCCACCGCGTATGCCTCGATGCCGTGCTTCATGCCCTAGACCGACTCAAAAACGAAGCTTGGATGCGCGACTGCTGGGTGTGGCTCTACCGTGGCGCATGGCAGGAGTGGGAACTCGACCAAGTCGATATGGCCGTGCCAATCAGCCCCGGCGAACTCATGAAAAAGCGCATTTCGATATTCAAACATCAGTCGCAAAACAACGGCGCTATGTTTCCCGGGAACGACTCCCGCGAATTCTGGCAACGTGCCGAAGACCGAAACCGAGGCACAGCCCAACGTTACGACCAAATCGGGATGGCAGAATACGAAGCCATAGAAGCCTTCGTACGCTACCTGCCGCAGTAAAACCAACTATCTATTAACCCTCACAAAACCAGAACCTAACATGACAGAATTTGCTATCGGAATCGACATCGGAGGCACCAACACCGCAATCGCCGCCGTCGGCAACACTGGCCACATACTGCAACAAATTACGGTAGCAACCCAATCTCATCCCGATTTCGACGCCTTCTTTCGCGCCCTTTGCACCGCCATAGACGCCCTACAACACCACGGCCAGCTCATCGGCATTGGCTTGGGCGCACCCGCCGGAAACCGCTTCGACGGCAGCATCACCGCCCCCGCCAACGTCGCCTGGCAAGGCAGCATACCCATTGGCACCATGCTCGCCGAAAAATACCCCACCACCGTCGTAATAGACAACGACGCCAACGCCGCCGCCATCGGCGAAATGCAGTACGGAGCAGCCCAAGGCCTCCAAAACTTCATCCTCATCACCCTCGGCACAGGCCTCGGAAGTGGCATCGTGATAGACGGACAATTGCGCTACGGTGCCCACGGCTACGCAGGCGAACTCGGCCACATAAGCATAAACCCCCAAGGCCGACACTGCGGATGTGGCCGAAAAGGTTGCCTCGAAACCTACGTATCAGCCAACGGACTCCGCCGCACCTTGGCAGAACTTATTGCCCAAACCAACCGTCCGTCGCCCCTGCGCAACCAAAAGTTCGACGAAATCACAGCCCTCGAAATAGCACAAGCTGCCGAAAATGGCGACACGTTGGCACAAGAAGTTTTTGACTACACCGGCCAAATACTCGGCAATGCGCTCGCAAACTGGGCAGCATTTTCAGACCCCGAAGCCTACATTCTCTTCGGCGGACTTGCAAAATCCGGACAATTACTCCTCGCCCCAAGTCAGAAGAGTTTCACCGAAAACCTACTCTTTCTCTACCGCGACAAAGTCGCGCTAAAACTATCCGACCTAAACGAACAAAACGCTGGAGTACTTGGTTCAGCCGCCCTCGCATGGAAAGAAAAAACGGACAAAATGTAAAAAAACAGAAAACCCACCACCCGAAAAACTCGGATAACCGAAAAAAAATAAAAATTATTAGGAGCGGGAACGAAACATTACTTATATATGGCTGCTGCCGGCTATCCGCTTGTAGTCCTCGCGTTCGGGTACGAAATCAACTGGAAGCCTTTGTATTTCAGTCGAAAAGCACCAGATAGCTGCCACGGCATCACACCGCTGTGGGCTACCGCTACTATCCGGGCTAGACCGATCGGCAGCATCCTTTGTAAGGCCGTAGGTACGCTGGGCCAACACTTTACATTGGCCTACGGCCATGTGGCGTTATCGTACACCAAGCCTACGGCTTGGCTATTTCCACAGCCCAACGCTACAAACTTTAACAGAAGACGCAACTGAACACGCAAAAATCACATCATAAAGTGCAATTTACTGCTCTTTTCCGTGTAATTTTGGAATAATATTGTATTTTTGCATCAAAAAGAGCAATATGAAGCACTTTAACGAGTTAATTATTCAGATAAAAGCGCGCAGAAAATCGCTACAAGTAACCCAAGAAAGCCTCGCACAGTTATCGGGCGTCGGGCTTCGTACCCTCAAACAATTTGAAAGCGGTAAAGGAAATCCCACCCTCCAGACGCTCCAAAAAATAGCAGATGTACTGGGCTTTGAAGTCAGTCTGACCATAAAAGACTTAACCCGTAACAAATGAGAACAGCAAGTATCTTATTTAAAAACGAGCAAGCAGGTATCTTATCTCAGCTTGACGACGGTACGTTTACATTCAAATATATACCCTCATGGCTTTCAGACAGCAGAAAGCCAAGTATAAGCCTGACTTTACCTAAAACCGATCACGAATTCCATTCAAACCACCTATTCTCGTTTTTTTTCAATATGCTCCCCGAAGGCACCAACAAATTAATTGCTTGCAAATTAAATAGAATAGACCAAACAGATTACTTCGGATTACTCTTAACCACCGCAAGGTACGATAGCATTGGAGCCGTTCGAGTCATTAAACTAGAAGAAGCATGAGTTTACCAGAGATAAAATATTGCCCCGGAAGCTTGGCAGAAGGCTTCAACACATATAGCCGTTCTTGCCTAAAAAGACTGTTCCAAGGAAAAACGGTGTATCACGTATTGCCCTATGATTCTCCTGCGTCAGACCCCGAAACCGACAAGCTATTTGAACAAAACAGAAAGCGGATGTCTATTTCTGGCGTACAGGAAAAATTGTCGGTATTGCTCGACAAGAACAAACTTCGCCTCGTAAATGAGACAGAAAGTGGCACATACATTCTAAAACCAATTCCAAATTCTGGAAAAAATCCCGATCAGATGCCAGCAAACGAGCATCTTACGATGCAAATAGCACAGCAGCTATATGGAATAGAAACGGCTGAAAACGCACTAATCTTTTTCAAAAATGGCACACCAGCGTATATTACAAAACGTTTCGATGTAAAAGACGATGGTACAAAATTGGGACAAGAAGATTTTGCTTCATTGGCAGGGAGAACACCCCAAACTCACGGCGAACATTACAAGTATCTCGGAAATTATTCCGAACTATTTCAATTAATGCAAAAACATCTGGCAACGTATCAAACACAAGCACCAAAATTGCTAAAACTTCTTGTTTTCAATTATTTATTCTCAAATGGTGATGCACATTTTAAAAATTTTTCGATACAACAAACCGAGATGGGCGATTACAAACTCAGTCCGGCATACGATCTCTTAAACAGTCGGATTCACATTGACGACAACGACTTTGCATTAGACGATGGATTATTACCTAGGAATTTGGCACAAGGCAAAATACGGCAACAATTTTACAAACTTGCAGCGCAGGCGGATATTAGCGCTGTTGTATGTGAGAACATTTTGGCCGCAATGTGTTCAAAGTCTGGTGAGCTTGAAAAAATGATTCACGCATCGTATTTAAACGAATCTACCAAGCGGAACTACTGGCAGAGCTATAAGGCAAGATTAAAGCAATTGCTAAAAGTCTAATCCATGACATTTGCAGAAATTCTAAATAGAGTCTGTTTTTTTAGTTGATGTCAAGGCGGATTGGATTTTTTAAAGCGGAGTTTACTACTTGTAAATGAGCATTTAAAAAATCCGATCCAACGCAGAGATCGACTAAAAAAACAGACTCTAAATACCACAAAACTGACAAAATACAGATTCCCCCAAGCACACATCCCGATCTTAAATAGTATATTTGTAGAACGCTGTGGAATTAATTACCAACAGCACAATAAATGATTAATAACTAAAAAAAATTATGAGAATATTAAGAAATAGCCTTTTTTTAATTCTCTTGATTATTGGATTTACAGCCTATGGACAAGATGATTGTAATTATAAACAAATGATTACGAAGATTGATTCAATTTCAAAAGCTAAAAAAATTGAATTAGGAAAAGTAAAGATTTTATTAGTTACAAATACATTTGATAAGACTGATACAGATCAAAAAAATCTTACTAAAGAAGGTAAATTTCATTTTGATGGACAGTTTTTAGTGATTGAAGACAAGTATTTTAACACTAGTAAATTATTGTATTTCTATATCAGCGATGGTGTTCTTGTATTTTTCTTTCAAGGATATTAAAATAACTGGGCACAATCGTATAGTCCGTCCGA
>JBDKHP010000026.1:0-5214 GCA_039797645.1 Bacteroidota bacterium | reverse complement strand
AGAGCTATTGATGAGACGAAGATGATTCGACTTGAGCAAGCTACTGTAAATTTGGTAGTTAGCAATGGTTATGGTGGAGCTTCAGTGTCGCTCATAGCCAAACAAGCTGGTGTGGCAGAGGGCTATTTGTACCGTTTTTATAAGGGTAAACAGGAATTGGTAGAGGCTTTACTGCATCGGCAAATTGATAGAATTGTATCACAACTGGATGTATTGCTGGAAAAGAATACTGAACTGCACTTGGTGATTGATTCTCTAATTGAGGACTATATCGCGATGGCAACAGAAACGCCCGAATTGCTGAAATTTATCTATGTACTGATGAATGATTACGCGTTTTTGGTGTCGGACGAGCAACGTGCACAGATTCGTAAACTTATAGCTCAACTCATTGTGAGTGGCCAAAAGTCTGGTCAGTTGGGCGAGAGAGTTGGTGAAGAAGAAGTTTTTGCAATGCTTATCTCCTACCCGATTGATTTTTTGAATATGCGACTCAAGAATTTCTTTGGTAAAACTGGTGTGCTTCCAAATGATGCACCAAGGATTGCTGCTTTTTGTAAATACTCTTTAAGTTATTGATAAATAATATTTTAACTATAAAATATGAAACTTACAAAATTAAGTACTTGGGTAATGGCTGTATTATTGCTTGGGTGTTCTATTCAACCCAGGATTGCACAGGCTCAGGAGTTAAGTTTAGACGATGCACTGGCACAGGCATTGGGGAAAAACCCGAATATATTGCGGTATCAGGCGGCCGTTAGCGAGAAAAAATACGAACAACGCGCTGCAAAGGGTCTGTATTTCCCGAAAATTGCACTCACAGGTATGGCTGTGGCAATGTCAGAAAATCTACATCTGGATCTGAATCCGGTGAAGGACGCAATTACGCCACTGTATGGCGCTTTAGGCCATTTTGGCAATTTCAGCGGTGTTCCAAATCCAGATCCGAATACCTCGGGTGTGATGCCAATTCTGCCCGACAATATTTCGACACAGGCCGTGAGAGGTTCTTTGCTGGAAGGTTTGGGAAAGATCGAATCGGCTGAATGGGACAAAATGATTCAGAAAAAGCAGTTTGCTTCTTTGAGTGCGGGTGTGGTTCTACCCATCTATACGGGTGGCAAAATTACAGCTGCAAACCATGCTGCTAAAATTGAAACACACGAGGCCGAACTCGAACTTACGAAAGTAGAGAGTGAATTGTTGGTGAATGTGGTCGATCAATACTACGGATTGGTGCTTTCTAACGAGTTGCTCCAAGTGCGAAAGGATGTGTTTACTACGATGCAAAAACATTTCGACGAAGCCAATAAATTGCAGGCCGAGGGCATTATTGCCCAAGCCGAACTGCTTCACGCCAAAGTGTATTTAGCCGATGCTACCCGCGAATTGCACAAAGCCGAACAGCAGCTTGATATTGTTCAACAGGCCCTGCGTGCTACACTCAATTTAGATGCAGAAACAACAATTACCCCACGAAGCAAGTTGTTCTACCTTACAGACATTGACCCGATTAGTGTCTTTTTGGGCGACATCAAAGCAGAGAGTCCGTTACTTGCCTTGGTAGAAAGCAAACAGCATTTAGCCGAAGAAAACATCCGATTACACAAGTCGGAATTTCTACCCACAGTCGTACTTATGGGCAATGTGAATATTGTGAACAAGGATCTTTCGCCCTATATGCCAGATATGATGGTGGGCGTGGCCATTAACTGGACACTTTTCGACGGATTGGCGAATGTGAATAAGTACAAAGCCAGTCAGCAGAAGAAGATTCAGGCAGAAAATGCGTACGTAAGCGTGTCGCACGATTTGGAAACTGCCGTAACCAAATACTACAAGGAACAAGACATGTACCGCAATCAGATTCAAGAACTTGGCGACTCGCGCAAATTTGCAGACGAATACTTCCGTAGCCAAGAGAAGGCATTTGCCGAGGGAATGGCAACTTCGACTCAAATTGCTGATGCCGGTTTGTTGGTAGCTAAGGCCCGAATAGAACAACTTTCGGCGATGTACGAGTATCAGAAATCGTTGGTTCGTTTGCTCATGTACGCAGGAAAATCTGCTTCGTTTGCGACCTATGCGTCTGGAGCGAATGCGAAAGGCATTGAATAGCATTCAACAATAACATCACAGATTTTACACGAACACTTATATACTTCTTTATATGTCAACTCAAAAAATTAGAAATTACATTGTGAGCTTGGTGGTTTTGGCCTTGCTTGTCTTCTTAGGTATATCGGTATGGTTGCTTAGTCGGCCACAAGAGCTCGAAATTCAGGGCGAAGTAGAAGCCACACAGGTGAAAATTGCCTCGAAACTTATAGGCCGTATCGACAGTCTGCTTATTCACAAAGGCGACAAAGTAAGCAAAGGACAAGTGCTGTTTACGGTGATTAGCCCCGAACTCGACGCCAAAATGCGTCAGGCACGTGCGGCGCTCGACGCTGCAAGTGCCCAGAACGACAAAGCCAAAAATGGCGCACAGGTTGAAGATATTCGGGCTGCTTATACCACTTGGCTCAAGGCACAAGCAGCCGCAGAATTTGCCCAAAAGTCTTATGGTCGTGTAGAGCGTCTGTTTAAAGAAGGCGTAATTGCAGAACAAAAGAAAGACGAAACAGAAACCCAAATGAAAGCCGCCGTAGAAACCGCAGAGGCTGCAAAAGCGATCTACGAAAAGGCCAAAAATGGTGCACGCCCCGAAGATAAAGCTGCCGCCCTTGCCTTGGTAGATCGTGCGGGTGGGGTTATAGACGAAGTAAACTCCTACATGACAGAACGCAGAATGGTGGCCACAGTAGATGGCGAAGTCGCAAACATCATTGCCGAAGAGGGCGAACTCGTTTCAGCAGGCTACCCCGTGGTAACAATCGTAAAACTGAGCGACATTTGGGTTACGTTTAATTTGCGCGAAGATCTTTTGGCCGACATTAAAGTAGGTACCGAGTTTGTAGGAAAAGTTCCAGGTTTGGGCATGAAAGAGTTCAAATTCAAAGTGAGCTATATCAATGCCTTGGGCGATTTTGCAAAATGGAACGCCACCAAAACCTCTGGCGATTTCGACCTACGTACTTTCGAGGTACACGCTGTGCCTACGACACAAATCGAAGGATTCAGACCCGGAATGAGCGTAATAGTTAATTGGGCGCAAGTACGCAAATAAGCAAAGGGTAGTACCGCTAAGGAACTACACAAACACAGAAAAACCAGAAAAATGTCGGTACAAAGTACGAATACACTCGCAAATGTGATTCAGCGCGAGCTGAAACGCATTGTGAGCGAGCCTGTGATAATATTCATTCTGTTTGTTGCTCCCATTCTTGCTTATGGCACAATATGGGCCATGTTCTCTTCGGGTGTAGCGCGTAAACTTCCGGTGGTGGTCGTAGATGCCGACCACAGCGCCACCTCGCGTAAGGTTGTGAGCATGGTGGCCGCCAGTCCTATTGCCAACGTATATGCCGCAGCCACTCTCGCCGATGCCAAAGCACTTACACTCAGCGGAAAGGCCGATGCAATTTTGTACATTCCCCAAGATTTGGAGAAACACATATTGCGCATAGAGCAAAGCCCCATAGTATTGTACATCAACAATATCAATATCGTAAAAGGCGGATTGATACGCGCTGGGCTTTATAAAACACTAGCAAGTGTATCCACAGGAATAAGCATCAAGATGTATCAGAAAAATGGCATCGACGCCCCCACGGCACTTGCCTTGGCAATGCCCATTGCGCTCGACAGCCACGTACTTTTCAACCCATACAGCAACTACGCGTACTTTCTGATGCTCGGTTTGTTACCCCTGATGCTTGTCGTGTTTACCTTCCTTGGCTCTACCTACGCCGTGGGCATCGAGCTGAAAGAAGGCACCGCCGCCGACCTGATGCAAACCGCCGATGGCAGCATCGTGCTTGCGCTTGTCGGAAAAATGTTACCCTACACCATCGTACTGTTCGGTAACTCGCTGATAATGGATCTGATACTTCGCTACGGGGTGGGCTTAGCCTTTGGTGGGAATCTCATCGTGATACTCTTTTCGCAGTTTATGCTCATTGTGAGTTACCAGCTACTCGCCATTTTGGTCGTATCGCTCACCCACAACTTGCGTTTGTCCTTGTCACTTGGGAGTGCCTATACCATGATGGCGCTTACCTTTTCAGGCCTCACCTTCCCCGCGATGTCTATGCCTTTGTCTGCTCAAATCTTTTCGTGGGTTTTCCCTTTCACCTTTTGGCTAAAAATCTTCATGAACCAGACCATACAGCTCGGAAAGCTTGCCCAAACTGCTGCACCCTTCCTCGTTTTGGGGCTGTTTATTGCCGTCGGACTCATAAGTATGCCACTCACCAAGAAGAAGTTAAGTAATCCCGAATACTGGGGCAAACGCTAAAACGCCACAAACCCAACGCCACACAGACATGAAATTTCTCCACCGACTCAAAATAAGTCTCAAAATACTCGCAATAGCCTTCACCGACGAGTTACGCACCATTGGCGGCGATAGCGGCGCGATGCTACTTTTGGTAGGCGCCATGATAATCTATCCCATCGTATATTCGGTAGCCTACGAAAAAGAAAACGTCACGCAAATACCCATTTCGGTAGTAGATAACGACCACAGCCCCGAGAGCCGCAAACTCATACAATTGCTCGGAGCCGCTCCTGCCCTATTTGTACAGCAAGAAGACGCCAGTTTCAGCGCAGCCAAACTCGCCTTCCGCAACGGAAACGTAAAAGGCATCGTGGTGATACCCAGCAATTTTGCCAAGCAACTCTTCCAAAACCAACAGACCAAAATACCCGTCTATTGCGACGCCTCCTACTTTTTGCTCTACAAAGAAACCCTATCGGGCGTATTGGGTGCAACCAGCTTTATGGGCGCACAAACCGAAGCCCAAAAACTACTCCTAAAAGGCAAAAGCCGCGCACAAGCCGCAGCCATTACCGAAATAATGCCGCTACAAATCAACACGCTTTTCAATCCGGCATCGGGATACGGCACCTTCGTAATGCCCGGCATGATTCTCATCATACTCCAACAAACGCTCTTAGTGGGCATCGGACTCGTAGGCGGCGCCGGACGCGAAGACACCAACAACCAACTCATAGAACCCGGAATGCGACTTCGCGACGGCATATTCTCCCTCGTACTGGGCAAATCCTTTGCCTATGTCGCCATTTACACCTTCAATTACATCCTCA
>JBDKHP010000025.1:0-10480 GCA_039797645.1 Bacteroidota bacterium | reverse complement strand
TGTTGCTGTGGGCACATTAGGAACCTTGGCACAAACAAACAGTATAGGATTCGAGAATTACTCAATAGATCAAGGGCTTTCTCACGGCTCTGTATATTGTGTATCCCAAGATCGGTATGGCTTTTTGTGGGTTGGCACCAAAGAAGGACTCAACCGATTCGATGGATATGGCTTTTACAGTTTTGAATACAGTGCCGCCGATAAGAATTCCATCAGTGGTTCATCCGTATTCAGTATGTCTTTTGGGTCTAATGAAAAATTGTGGATAGCCACCAACGAAGGGCTCAGTGTATTCGATCCTCGCATATTACAAGCAAAACGAATACCCTATGGCAAAACCGACGGAACCGGCATTCTGGGTAGAAACTGCTGGAATTTATTCCTTTCTCGTTCAAAAAAACTTTGGATATCTACGGACAAAGGGGTTGAGTTTTGGGATCCTTCCACTTCTAAATTTGGCAGACTCTTGGCCGATGGGATTTGGAAGAAACGTGTTAACTGTATCGTTGAAGACCTTAATTCCAAACTTTGGATTGCTACTTGGGGAAGTGGGCTCCAAATTTACGATCCTAAAACAAAGAATGTGCAAACTATTACGCACGAAACAAACCCAAACTTTAGGGATTTGAACGTGAATAGCATTATGGTAGATAGTAAGCAAAACATGTGGATTTGTGGCGAGCATTATTTATACAAAATTGCTGCAAACACACAAACCATTACTCGGTTTGGACAGGACACCCCCATGAAATTCAAAAGCGAGAATCCATCCTGTGTATTCGAAGATTCATACGGTACGATCTGGGTGGGTACTTTGGGCAACGGATTGGCTCGTTTTACGGACGACAAAGGTTTCGAGTTTTTTACAAAAGACGCATCAGATCCTTACTCATTGGCCGATAATTTTGTAAATCATTTTTACGAAGATAGTGAAGGTGCGCTATGGGTCGCTACTGGCAACGGAATCTCTCGTTTCGATAGAAACAGGAAAAAGATAAACACAATTCGCAGCGATGAGAACAACCCTCAGAGTTTAAACTCTAACATCATCAATCATATTCTCGAAGACTCGAAAGGTCGAATTTGGATTGCCACAAAAGAAAACGGAATAAATATGCAATTGCCTGGCAATACCAATTATACTCACTACACGAACGAAGCGAACAATCCACATTCACTCATGTCGGACAGAGTAAATGTATTGTGCGAAGACACACTAGGCAATATATGGGCAGCCACAAGTATTGGCGTGAGTTGCTTGAATCCAACCACAGGCAAATTTACGAACTACGAGCGTAATCTCGAAAAAAGATCTTGGCTGAGTGCAAGTTATGTACAAACCATCTTTTGCGATAAAAGCGGACAAATATGGGTCGGTACTGTAAACGGACTCGATCGCTTCATTGGTAACAATCCTCCGTACTTCGAGAATATTCCGTTACTAGGCGGTAAGGAGGGTTTCCTTATTAACAATATAACCCAAGATCGAAGTCAGGTATTATGGCTCGGAACTTTCGGCAAAGGCTTGGTACGTTACAACCCAACAACCAAAGAGTCTAAATCGTATCAGCACGACAGCAAGAGCATCAAAAGCATCAGCAACAACCACATTTACTACCTCTATATAGACACCGACAATTCAATATGGGTGGGAACAAATGGCACCGGCCTCGACCACTTCGACTCTCGTTCCGAAACATTCTCTCATATTACAGAAAAAGATGGCCTACCTAATAATGTTATCAATGGAATTCTGGACGATCAGAACGGTGCACTTTGGCTAAGTAGTAACAAGGGGCTTAGTTGCTACAACAAACAAACAGGGGCAATAGACAATTACGATGCTGAATATGGCCTACAAAGCAATCAGTTTCGCCGCCGAGCCTGCGAAAGAACACGCGACGGCAAAATGTATTTTGGCGGCATCGATGGGCTAAACACTTTCTATACAAGTGATATTCATAAAAACCCGAATGCGCCACTTGTGAATATTATGGGGGTGGAAATAACATCAATAACGGGCAGTATTCATGCCATTTCGTTGTTGGGCAGTAAAGACACAACGCTCTATTTTGGTTACAAACAGAACAGTTTTATTTTCAATTTTATTGGTATTAGCTATACCATGTCTCGCAAAAATACTTATAGTTACAAGCTCGAAGGTTTTGACAAAAACTGGAAGAAGGCTGGCACTCGCCTATTTGCGGAATATACCAACATACCGCCGGGGACATATACATTCAGAGTAAAAGCAGCAAACAACGATGGTGTTTGGAACGAGACGGGAGCTAATTTGCAGATTTATATTGCAGCTCCTATTTGGCTGCGTTGGTGGGCCATTATTCTTGAATTATTGGCACTGTTTGGTCTGATCGTACTTTTTATTTATGCGCGGACACAAAACTTTAAACACCAAAATTTAATTCTTGAGCAAAGAGTAAGCGATAGAACCTCCGAATTAGAACAAAGCAGGGAAGAACTGCTTGCCCAACGAGACGAACTCGAAGTGCAAACAGTGGCACTAGCAGACCAGTCTAAGCAAATTCGCGACAGTATTATTTACGCCGAGCGCATACAACGCGCCTTGCTCAATTCTGGCGACTTGATAGACAAACAATTAAAGGAGCATTTCACGCTCTTTAAGCCGAAGGATATTGTAAGTGGCGATTTCTATTGGGCTTGTCAATTGGGCAACCGTCTGGCGATTGCAGCGGCAGATTGTACTGGACATGGTGTGCCTGGTGCATTTCTGAGTATGCTTGGTATTGCGTTCCTTAACGAAATTACAGCTCAGTCTGACGCAATTACTTCAGGTGAATT
Organism: Bacteroidota bacterium; assembly: GCA_039797645.1. Taxonomy (GTDB): domain Bacteria; phylum Bacteroidota; class Bacteroidia; order Bacteroidales; family JBDKHP01; genus JBDKHP01. Next base: position 7,660 of record JBDKHP010000025.1, on the reverse strand, counting down.
GCTCACAAAGTTGCGAAAAAAAGTAAAAAAAATATTCCGCACCACCCAAGCAAAATTTATTTCGGACGGAATAGACATTTCTCTATGTATAATTGACCCTGAAGCAAAACAGATTCAATTTTCGGGTGCTTACAACCCGCTGATTTACATACGCGAAAACGAGCTTTATACGATAAAAGGTGATCCGATGCCGATAGGTTATTACATTCGCGAAACCCCAGATTTTAGCACAACAATATTGGATGTACAAGCTAACGACGCTTTTTACCTGTTTACGGATGGATACTTGGACCAGTTTGGTGGCCCCAATGGCAATAAACTCATGATCCGTAATTTTCGGGAATTACTGCTCGATATTCATACTTTACCGATGCAAAAACAATTGGATATACTCGACAAGCATATACTTCAATACAAAGGTTCGCAAATTCAGATCGACGACATTCTTGTGATGGGTTTTCGCGTTTTCTAACACACTAATCAATGATTCCTTTCGATGTAAACTTGTACCAACGCTGCATTATGTTTGCAGCCAACGCACACAACGACCAAAAATATCCTGGACAGAAAGCTGCATACATTACCCATCCGGCACAGGTTGCGGCGGAGGTGCTTGGAATTTGGATGCAAAGCCCAAATTTCAACCTCAATTTTGCCCTACAGCTCGCTCTGTTGCACGATGTACTTGAAGACACACCTACGACCATACAAGAAATTGAAACTGAATTTGGCGAAATTGTGGCTCTTGGAGTCGATGCCTTGAGTAAAAAAAGCGACATCCCTTCGCCCCTTCGGATGGCACACAGTCTGGATCGTATTCTCAAACAGCACGATGAGGTCGCTATCGTAAAAATGTGCGATCGTGTTTGCAATCTCAACCAACCTCCGAATCATTGGCCAAAGTCCAAGGTGCTTGGTTATTTGGCTGAAGCCCACGAAATTCATCAGCAGCTAGGCGCCAGACACGACACTGCTGCCCAACGGCTTGAAGTTCAGATGGAATATTACAAAAAAATTATTCAAAGTCTGCAATAAGTAATTGTAAGTGTTTAATGGTTAGTGATATACCTAAGCTGTTTGTATTGGGATTGTTGCTGAATGCATTAAGCGAGCCTGTTTTTTCTTATTACTTATACATGTGGTTATGACGCTCTAGGTTGGAAACCAGACTCGTTTGGGATGGGTGTTGTGGCGTATAGGCAAGCCGTAGGCTTGGCGACTGGGTTACATGGCCAAAGGCCAACTGGTACGTTTGCATTGCCTGACTATGGCGTGGGTTTGGAAAGTGACGCACGGCCTAGCCCGGATAGTAGCGGTAGCCCACAGCAACGCGCGGAATTTCCTTTGGTGCAGTGATGGGATTGAAATAGATAAGTACCCAAGTGTTTCCGTTCCCGTTTGCGAGGACTACAAGCGGATAGCCGGCAGCAGCCCTATATTTGAAAAGTTGGGCTACCGCTCCAAATTTTTATTTTTTTGCTCTGGCTGTCTGGGGTTTAAAGTGAGTGAGGGCTGGTTTGGTGCAATTGTTTTTTTGCAGGTGTTGTTTTTATTTCCGAACGAATCTATTCGATTTTATTGGATTTGTTTTGTTTTCCTGATTGGGTGGGTGTAGGGGTGTTTTATTGTCGGTTTTTTAGTGTGTAAATGTAAATTTGAGCAAAAAAAAACCGAGGCGATCACCTCGGTTTGTGTTTTAAAACTTCCTAAAAAGACGGAATTGAGTATGCTTAAAATTTAGAACTTGGTGTACGAAATTTTCAGATACATTTTGTCTGCATCGGATTCAGAGTGTGCGGAATGTAACACGACTTCTCCGAAAAGTAACGAACGCTGTGGCGCTGTTAGGATTAATCCGGTGTCTTCCGTTGTGTCGTCGGCACGTAGTGCTGTTATGTAGGTAGTTACGTCAAACCGATATTCTCCATCTACTTTATCGTATGCAATAGCTTGGTTATAATCGTAGCTTGATGTGTTGTAATATTCGTTCATTACACCGTTGGAGCCGGCTGTGGTTCGTTGGTAAATATTCATGTATTCTAAAGTGGGCACGTAGGTATTTACGGTTCCTACATCTCGTTTGATTATGAGTTCGGCGGCACGAATTACAAGTCTTTCGCCTTTGTGCCAGTTTTTAATGCCTGGGAATTTCAGTAACGGACGCGTACCTGCCATTGACTGTACATACAGACGGGGTGCGTTTTTGGCTGACTGATTGTCGATCTTGCCGTTGAGTGTGGTGCTGTTCCACTTATGGGTAATGTATGTATGGCTTCTCGAGAGGCTTGTGATTCTAAAATTGTAACTTACTACGGTATCTTTACCCGCAGTTTGGTCGTTTTTGTAATATACGGTACAATAGGTGCTGTCTGAGTATAAATTGAATTTTGTAAGTGTGTTTGTAGCTCCTGAAGAGGTTAGCAAGAGGCCTTTTATGAAATTATGAAATTTCACGACGGTTTTGAAAGTGTCGGTGTTCTGGAAGAAGCCGTTCGTGAAAGCGGCGTCTTGAATTCGGAACTTAAAGCTTGTCTTGCCTTGTTGGTACTTTTTGTGGTTGATCTTTGCCAGTACTTTCCCGATGGTTGCCGGATTTACTTTTGTGTGGGCGTAGGCATAATTTGGCGTGGTGTCGGTAAGTAAATTGAGGGATAATTCTTGCACTACGTCGGGGTTTCCCATGGTATTGGCGCGGCTATATACAGTGTCGTAGGCAAACGACATGACCATTGAATCTACTTTTGCGTTGGTTCCAAACGGAACGGTTGTGGTTCCTTCTGTCCAAAATGGGTATGCGTATCCGGGAGAGAGTTGAAAAGCAAAGCCTGCTTCGGTTTCACCAAAAATGGGATCTACATATTTCCCTACGATTCCATATCCATTGTAGGCCGTAAACACCGTGTCTATAGAAACTTGGGTGTTTTCAATATCATATATGTTCTCTGAGGTAGAAGCTAAAGCTCTATCGTCTATTAGGTCGAAACCGACCCTGCCATCGTCTTTGCAACTATTAAAAACGAAAAGGATGGCAAATATGGCCATCCAGAATAAATTATTTCTCATTCTATTGTGTGAGATTAAAGATTCAGAATTTTATCATAGAACTTGTCATATGCCTCAATATAGGTATCGGGAGAGTGGTAGCCCAAGAACGGTCTGTTGCTTGCTTTTACAATTTCGAGAGCTTGGTTGTCAACTTCCCGATGTCCCTGAATTATACCATCGGAATATTGAGTAATTAGTCGGGTAAGCCCCCAAAAGTTAGACTCTTCTAGGTTTAATACATCGTTGGCAGTAACGCCTTCAATGAGTGCTACGTCTTTAAAATTTGGGGACATAGCTTGCTTGAAGCCATCGTCGTACATAGAATAAATCACTTTGGTATTTGCAAACAAAGGTTCGTCGCGGTAGGCAGTTTTTAGGTACAAAGGTAATAATCCTGTGAACCAACCATGGCAATGTACAATATCTGGAGCCCAACGTAATTTCATAACTGTTTCTAATACGCCACGGGCAAAAAATATAGCGCGTTGGTCGTTGTCTTCGAAGGGTATATTCTTCTCATTTAGTAAACAATGTTTGCGTTGGAAAAAATCGTCGTTGTCGATAAAATAAACCTGCATCCGTGCTGCTTGAATAGATGCTACCTTTATAATCAGCGAGTGGTCGGTGTCGTCGATAATTAAATTCATTCCCGAAAGCCGTATAACTTCGTGTAGCTGATTACGGCGTTCGTTGATAGTGCCAAATTTTGGCATAAATGCTCTTATTTCACGACCCTTTTCCTGAATGCCTTGAGGCAGATGCCGACTGATAGACGACATTTCTGAATCGGGCAAATAAGGCATGATTTCTTGGGAAACGTACAAGATTTTTTTCTTCTCCATATTCGGAACGGTCTTAAAATTACCTGTTTAACCTTGCAAAATTACTAAAAATTAAGCGACTCAGCACCATTAATCTATAATTGAACACGTATAAAGAACGTTAAAGAGGGTTAAAGAGCCAGTGTTTGTGTGTTTTCGTATTCATTTTAGCTTAACAATTCTTAACAAATTAATACCTTAGCGCGCTGAATTAAATATATGTTCTGAGATCCAAATTTGCACATAATTTACTGATTAATAGACAATAATGCAAATAGCACAATACGCACACGAGCTTAATGAAATGCTCAACGAGCATCGAGTTTCGCAAAAAACAATTGGTTTTGTGCCCACGATGGGGGCCTTACACCTAGGACATATCTCTTTGGTATCACAATCTTTGGCTGCTGCAGATTGTACTGTTGTGAGCATTTTTGTGAATCCAACGCAGTTTAACAACCCCAACGATCTCAAAATGTACCCCAGAACACCCGAGGCCGATTTAGAAATGTTGCGACAGGCAGGTTGCGACATCGTGTATATGCCCTCGGTGAAGGAAGTATATCCTGAAGACAAACCACGACCTGTCGATATCGATTTAGGCATTTTAGATACGGTACTGGAAGGTAAGTTTCGTCCTGGACACTTTTCTGGTGTCGCTTCGGTTGTGTACAGACTCTTTTCTTTGGTAAAGCCAACCATCGCTTTTTTTGGCGAGAAAGATTTCCAGCAACTCGCAGTTATTCGGCTTATGAACGAGCAACTGAATTGTGGTGTGCAAATTGTTGCAGCCCCTATTGTGCGCGAAGAAGATGGCCTTGCTATGAGTTCTCGTAACACCAGACTTAAACGAGACTACCGTACCGTAGCTCCCTTTATCTATATGTGTTTGAGCGATGCGGCGAAGCTTACAGGTACGAAAACTCCAGACCAGGTTGCGGTGTACGTACGAAAGCGTATTGCTGAAGATTCGCACCTTAAACTTGAATATTTTGAAATTGTAGATAAAATAAGCTTCGAGAGAGCGACTCAGTGGGATACACCGAACGGAACAGTTGGTTGTATAGCAGTTTGGGCAGATCAGGTTAGACTTATCGACAATATCCAGTTTTAATACACACACAAACCATTCAATAGTCAAACATGTTTTTACATATCGTAAAATCGAAAATCCACCGTGTTACCGTTACCGAGGCAAACCTTCAGTATGTGGGTAGTATTACCATAGACGAAGATCTTATGGACGCGGCAAATATTATCGAAAACGAAAAAGTACAAATCGTTAATATTAACAATGGCGAACGTTTGGAAACGTACGTAATCCGTGGTAAACGTGGTTCTGGCGAACTTTGTTTAAATGGCCCTGCTGCAAGAAAGGTGGCGGTTGGCGATGTGGTGATCATTATTGCTTATGCGATGATGGATACCCAAGAAGCCAAGGATTTTAAGCCATCGCTCGTATTCCCAGATACCCGCACCAATAGGGTTGTTTAATACGATTCTAAACCAACGACCTTTACTCCAAAGGTGGGGCAAAGCCATGCTTGGAGTAAAGATGCTTTTCTATACTTTTCGATCCATTCAAATTCTTTTGTCTGGATCGTTTTACACACAGCAAATTGTATATACACCAAACCGACAAGCTTGTATTATGAAGACTACCTTGTATGCAATTTTTTTGCTGCTGCTTTGGGCCACAAGCTGTAAGCAGCCAGTGGAAACAAAAATGTCAGAAGAAGTTCCTGCAACCTACCAGGCTTCAGTAGCTAAAATGCCCAACAACATCCCCGACAGTTCGGCGCTATTACTTGCCGATTCGCTTATCTATGATGTGGTGCTACGCGCACCGAAAAACGACGATGAATGGGCGGCTTATTGCCTCCGTAATGTTGACATCCAGACGCTGGCCAATCAGATTTTTGATGCTATTTACAGCGGTAAGCTACAAGCCTACCATTACAGTTCTATGGAAAAAATGAGCATCGAACAAGTCAAAGAATTCGAGGCGCAATCTGACAACAAACGTAGTGCTATCGCTAAGGCTCAGTTTGAAGAACAGTGGTTTTTCGATCCTACAACGGCACGTATGGTAAAGAAAGTGACGGGCCTCATGCTGGCTTACGAAATCAATGCAGCCCAGAACCGGTATCGTGCAGGGATCAAGGTTTTGTTCCCGAACTAACAGACTCGACACATCGCAACCGCGCAAAGTAAATCAGAAGCATGAAAGTACTTTTTATAGATTCCACTCATCCCCTTCTTGTCGCGAACCTAGAAGCTGCTGGTATTCAGTGCGATTACCAGCCAAAAATCACTTACGACGAATTTATCAGCATACTGCCACAATACGAAGCCTTGGTGCTGAGAAGTAAGTTCAAACTAGGGCAATTCGAGTTGCAACATGGCACAAAGCTTAAAGCCATAGGTCGAGTAGGTGCAGGTTTAGAAAACATAGACACCGATTTTGCGACCCAACAAGGTATCAATTGCATCAATGTACCCGAAGGAAACCGCGACGCCGTGGGCGAACAAGCCCTCGGAATGTTGCTCATGTTGCTCAACAATCTCTACCGCGCCCACACTGAAGTCTGCAACGGCGTTTGGGAACGCGAAGGTAACCGTGGGGTCGAAATCAAAGGAAAGTGCATTGGCATAATCGGATACGGCAATATGGGGCAAGCCTTTGCACAGCGATTGGCTGGTTTTGAGGCCAAAGTATTGGCCTACGACAAGTACAAAGTGGCCTACGGAAACCCATTTGCCCAAGAAGCTACACTTGACGACATTTTTGAACAGGCCGACATTCTGAGCATCCACCTGCCGCTTACACCCGAGACGTTGTATATGGTAGATGCCGATTTTATCCAGAAGTTCAAGAAGAACATTTATTTCATCAACACCTCAAGGGGAAAGAACCTAAAGACAGCAGATCTGGTGTCAGCCCTAAAATCGGGAAAAGTATTGGGTGCTGCCCTCGATGTGCTTGAGTACGAAAGCATTTCGTTCGAGAATCTTCACAAGGCACAGCTTCCACCAGATTTTGAATACCTCACACAGTCAACAAATGTAGTACTTAGCCCGCATATCGCAGGCTGGACTCACGAGTCGAATACAAAACTGGCATATTATACCGCCCTGAAAATTATTCGTACCCTACAAGCATAGGGCAGGCAGCCTGTTTTGCGACACAAACAGGCTGTAAAACTCGCTTCTTTGCTGTGTTTGCCCAGATTCATACTATATTTGTACGAAACGCAACTACAAAGTATGAACTCAAACACACGCAACACTACACAAATCTGGGGGTTTCCACTTCCATTTTGGATCGCCAATTCCGTCGAACTTCTCGAGCGGGCTGCATACTACGGCGTATTTATTGTTATTACGCTCTATCTCTCTAGGATTCTAGGCTTTACCGACGTTCAGGCTGGTTGGCTTTCGGGTATGTTTTCAGGAATGCTCTACTTCTTACCCACTTTCAGCGGAGCTTTAGCAGATCGAATTGGCTATCGCAACTCCTTGCTCGTCGCCTTTGGGCTGTTGTCACTTGGGTATTTGGGCTTAGCGGTATTGCCACTTTTGCTGGAGGCGCAAGGCTTGGTCAGTTATGGGTTCACTGTAACATATTCGGGGCTCAAAGACAGCTCGCTCCGATGGAACATAATCCCCATTATGACACTCATTGTCATCGGCGGATCGTTCATTAAAGCCGTGATTACAGCATCCGTCTCGCGCGAAACCACCGAATCGACCCGTGCCAAAGGCTTCTCAATCTTCTACATGATGGTCAACAT
>JBDKHP010000024.1:0-3258 GCA_039797645.1 Bacteroidota bacterium | reverse complement strand
TTACCTTTCAATTGGCAAGCTGATCTTGTATTTGGTAAGCTACAAGGCTCAAACAGTTTTTCGTTTTTAACGCCATTTTTAGGGCTTTGTGGCTAAAAACATTTTAGGCCGTCAGATTTCGCAACACGCTGTAATTCTGTGTTTTATAAAACAGACACAATCTTGTTAAATATAATAGCAGCGGTAGCCCACAGCAAGGTGACGCAATAGCCTTTTGCACTGAGGTTTGATTGAAATACACAGGTTGCCAAGTGATTCTGTTTCCGTTTGCGAGAAGTACAGGCGGATAGCCGGTAACAGCCATTACAAATATTGTTGGGCTACAGCTCCTTATAATTTTTTTCGTTTTATCCTTTTCCTTTTTTTTGTATTTCATCGTACTGGCGTTGTTTGGGGCTAAGTTTTAGCTTTCGTGTTTGGGGCTTATGATGTAGCTTTGTGAAAAATTCGGTGTTTATGAAAGATTTGTTGAAAGTTATTACCCAGAAGATAGAGTTGCTCGAAAATGGCCCCGTGGTGGCCGATATGCAACGGAATGGTTTGGTGTACGAGACTAATTGGGGGGTATCGGTGGTGCATTTGCGCGAAATGGCGAAGTCGCTGCCGAAGTCTTTGGAATTGGCGCAGTTGTTCTGGGATGAGAATTGGCGCGAAACGCGGATTTTAGCCACCTTGGCGGTTGATGCGAATGAGGTGCCTTCCCCTGTATTGTCAGCCTGGATTCGGGATTGTGGTACGATTGAAATGGCGGAACAATTGGCATTTAACTTGTTGAAATTTAGAACTTTTGATGTGGCATTTTATGCCAATTTGTTGCAACGTTCGGAGAGTTTGGAGCAGGTGGTGGCATTGTATGCGGTGGGGCATTTGGCGGCTATTGGGTCGGATCGTCTTGAACTTTTTGAAACCGTGAAGGTAATGGTGAGTATGCTTCTTCCGTCTGCAAATGCGCTTAATGTGAGGGCTTTGGCTTTTGCGCTGCGTAAATCTGCACGAATGTCGGCGAAGGATCGTGAAGTGGTGCTTTCTGCGCTTAATTTTTATCAGAATTCGGGTACTAAGTTTAGCAAAATTGTGGAGGCTGATGTAATGGCTGAGCTTATGGATCCGTCGGTGATTGCATTATTGAAGTAGGTTTTTAAATTTTTGGCTGTGTTGGACTTGGAAAATTTGCCTGCCTTGGCGAAAAAAAATGAGAAAAATGTAAAGGCGGCTTTTGATAGAATTCGGCGGAAGAAACCGAAAGATCTTGATGATCTGGTGTTTAGCTTGCACGAAGAGGCTTTTGGGCAAATTGATTGTTTGGAATGTGCGAATTGCTGCCGTTCGCTTGGGCCAAGGCTTACGGATAAAGACATCGAAAGGCTTGCGAAACGCGAACGGCTGAAACCGTCGGATTGGGTGTTGCGCTATGCACGCGTGGACGAGGATGGAGATTATGTGTTTCGGGAAATGCCTTGTCCGTTTTTGGCTGCCGACAATTATTGTGTGGTGTATGAGGACAGGCCAAAGGCGTGCCGTGAGTATCCGCACACAGACAGGCGGAAATTTGTGCAATTGCTGAATTTGACGCTTGCGAACAGGGCGACTTGCCCAGCGGTGTTGCAGATTGCAGATAAACTGTCGGAAAAATTTTGATGCGTAATGCTCTATGTACTGAATCAGATTCAGTTTTTTTTGACCAGACCGTGGCGTTACCTGTTTTTTACGCCAGGTGCGAAGGCGCGTTTGCGTTGGAAACGATACTATGCGCTTGGTTTGCTGCCTCTTAGCACTATTTTGTATGTTCTGATTACGCCTTTGCGCTTTGTGAATGCGGTAGGCTACAATATCCTGATTTATAATTTGGCGACTTTGTACGACCATTTGGCCGAAATACTACTGCCTAGGCGGGGACGGATTCGGCATAAATCGGGTGGTGAGTATTTGTTGCATTGGGTGTTTGGGTTGCCGTTTCGCTTCGTGAAACATGGCGGGGTGATTTGTCTCGGACTTACAGAAAGTGTTTTACTGACGTTATGGGAGACAGTTTTCCCGACTTTGACGCTGTATCATGGCACGTCGGGTTTGGCGGGTGTGAGCATTTCGCAGCAAGGTAAATGGCTGGTGGGCGAAGGTAATTTTGCGGGGAGCGGCATTTATTTCGCAATTTCGGAAAAGACAGCGCGGCATTATGCGCGTTGGGGAACGGATCCGATTATTATCAAGGCGCGGGTATCGTTGGGTTTTTGTTATCCGCTGGCTTGTGCTCCGGAATATATTCGGATGGGTTTGTATGGCATTGATGGCGACCGTATTACGCGTTGGGCGCAAAAGCATGGTGTGCCCTCGGGTGAATGGTGGCGTAGGGATACGGGTTGGTGGGAGTATGTACTTTTTGAGACACGTGGCAAATTGGTGGATACTTGGCGTATTCGGATTCTGTATATTAAGGATTTCTCGACGGGGAAACCGCGCAGAATTTGGGGTGGAAAATCGACTTGGATGTCGAGTGTGCTGAAATAAAGATGGAAACAGCACATTGCCTCACCGCATTTGCTCGGTTCGGACAATGGCTGCCCCAGCTTGGATTTGCGTTAAAAACGCGGAATAAAAGAGCGATTTGAACTGAAATATTTATTCTATTTTTAACACTTTTCGTTTTATTTTCCGAGGATTAGTCAGAAATTAAGTAAGAATCTACTTTGCCGCCTTCTTCAATAGCATCGAGAATTTCGTCGATACGATCGGGTGTCATGCCGCCATACCAATCGTTGAGTGGGTGTACTACCATGATTGGACCTTGCGAACAAACGTTAAGGCAGGCTGTTGTGGACACAACGGCATCTAAACCACGGTCGTTGCATTCGTCGATAAGGTATTGTACCATATCGGTAGCGCCTTTTTTATTGCAGTACCCTTGGGCGTCGCCTATTACCCTGAACGAGTTGCATACCAAGAAATGTAAATCGGGCTTCTTCATTTGTGCTATTTTTTATATTGAACATAGTTTTCGGTAGTGAATTTGGGGATCAGCCGCATCCTTGTGCGTTGCCTTTGCAAGATGAACCGCATTTGAACATTTCGGTTTTACTGACGCAACGCAACTCGGTGTCGTTATACACGGCATCTAAACCTTGGTCGATAAGTCCGCTCATCTCGATTACTTGTATGCCTGCTGCTTTGATGATTCCCGATGGTTTTGGGCCAATTCCACCGACAAGAATGGCGCGGCAGTCGGACAAAGTGTGTTCGGCTAGTTCTTTCCAACGGTTGTCG
>JBDKHP010000023.1:0-4757 GCA_039797645.1 Bacteroidota bacterium | reverse complement strand
AATCCCTTTTCGGTGGGTGCAAAATCGCCCGTTGTCAGAAAAAGAGTTGTGTCTGGTTTTAGCGGATCTACAGCAGGGGAATAGGGCGCAAATGGCGGTGGCGAGACTTCTAAAGGTAGCGCATAATAACTCAGAAAACTGCGCATCTTTACCCCAGATTGGGCATAAATACGCACAATAGATTCGCTTGGCACCCAATTGTAGAAGTTAAGTTGTTCGGTATTTGATTCAGGCGTATTTGATATTTTTGCCCAAGTACTACTGAGCCTTTGGGCTCCAAAATCAGGCCGGCTGTTAATTTCGATATAACCAGACCATTCGCTTCTGCGGGTAATATCCTGAATTACAACAAGTGCCAATTGTTTACTATTGGGCTTTATTCTCAGCCGAATCACGGAAGAAGTATATGGCATTTTTGTTTGCACAAACTCCTGAAACACACTCAAAGTATCGAATAGCACACGCTTTTCAACGTCGGAATACACCGCGCAATTGATACCAATCTGAGCCTTTGCCTTGTTCTCTATATTTGCTCGGGTAAACAACAACTCCGATGAGAGAATACGAACCATGACATTTGCAGTAGAATCGTTTTTTATCTGAACCAGAAATTCAGGATGAATATCGGTACGAGCGGGGTTGTATTGGGCTTGGGCATCTTTGAAAGTTGGTGTGTAAGAAACTGTTATACAACCAACTGCACAAAAATAAATTGCGAAAATACTAATGAATAAATAATGTTTCATCGCGTTAAATACAATGTTTAGTAATCATGCCAAGTTAACTATTTATACCAAGATCGGAAAGCATAATTTTACCTAGCCGAGTCTGCCACTATGGCTACAACGCTTCTCTAATACCGATAGTTACAAAAAAAGTGCCTCCATCGCCATGAAGACACTTTTTAGCCTAATTAACCTACTTAAATTAACCTAACCTATTTAACCTAAAAAAATAACCACATTCTATATTAAAGTATTCTACATAAATCAAAGCAGATGCCAAAGCTTTCAATATTCATATTATCAGCATATTATATCAATTTTGAGATAGGCAGACTTTTTATAATTTTTGGTATTATGTCCGATATCCGACAAATGGTGTTCAGAAACGAACAACTAAAAGACTTACATAAATAAAACGTTAGCCTGCTCAATATTGTTACTTTTGCATAACCAAAGAGATGTTAAAAAATCAAAAACACATAGTATGACTACAACAGATTTTGAGATCAGTACCCAATTACTCGATTTTATAAACAACAGCCCAAGCCAATACCACGCCACCGAAAACTCCGCGATCTACCTTACAAAACATGGCTTTACCGAGTTGCAATTTTATGCGAAATGGAATCTAATACCTTGTGGGAAGTATTTTGTAAGGCGAAATATGTCCACCTTGGTAGCTTTCGTTGTGGGTACCGAACCACTTGCAGAGCAAGGTTTTCGGATCGTTGCTTCCCATACCGATTCCCCAGGATTCAAGGTAAAACCACAACCAGACCAGTTCACAAATTCGCATTATCACAAACTCAACACAGAGGTGTACGGCGGGCCAATCTTTAGCACTTGGCTAGATAGACCCCTGTCGTTAGCAGGTCGGGTGAGTTTACGAAGTGCCAATCCGCTGACACCCAACAACAAACTACTCCGAATTGCGCATCCGCTGCTCGTAATCCCGAATTTGGCCATACACCTAAATAGGGACATCAACGACGGGAAATCGTTCAATGCCCAAATCGACATGCTCCCAATTCTTGGGCAAATAGGCGATCAGTTTGCACACCGTTCCCTGAGTCGAATTATCGCAGACGAGCTCAATGTGGCAGCAACCGATGTTATCGACTTCGACCTCCACCTTTACGACACCCAACCAGGGAGTATCGTCGGCGCCAACAGCGAATTCATTTCCAGCGCACGCTTAGACAATCTTGCCATGGTACACGCCTCGCTCTTGGCACTTGCCACTAGCACCCCTGCCAAGGCCACCAACCTCATCAGCCTTTTCGACAACGAAGAGATTGGCAGCCAAACCAAACAAGGTGCCGGCGCACCCATTCTCAAACAAATTATGCAACGGATTGTCAGCAACTTAGGTGGTTCAGACGAAGATTATTTTCGCGCCTTGCACCATTCATTTATGATTTCAGCCGACATGGCACACGCCGTACACCCCAACTTCCCCGAGAAACACGACCCAAACCTACGCCCCGAAATCAACAAAGGGCCAGTAGTAAAAGTACATGCCGGGCAAAAATACACCACCGATTCCGACTCGTCTGCCGTATATGAAATGATCTGCCAAGAGGCAGAAATCCCGTATCAGAAATTCGTGAATCGTTCCGACCTTCGCGGTGGAAGCACCCTGGGGTGTATATCGGCCACCCATGTGGACATCCGCTCTGTCGATATTGGCAACCCGATGCTCTCCATGCACTCAATTCGCGAGCTGGCAGGAACATCAGACCACAAATACATTGTCAAAAGTTTTGAGTGTTTATTTAAAATATAGGCGTGTTTCAAGAAATTAACAAAAATTAATACATCGAAGTGGAACAATTTTAGAACCATCCCGTTAATAATTAAAACAATTGAAGCGCAGAAAAACAGAAAAACCATAATATAAAACACCAATAATCAATGAGAAGAATTATTTTTGTACTTACATTAAGCCTATTCTACACAATAGGTTTTACACAAAACAAACCGATTGAATTAAATCCGACCAGTTTTAAAGAAAAAGTGTACGATTATACGACATCGAGTAAATTTACATACAAAGGCGACAAACCTGCAATAATCGACTTTTATGCAGACTGGTGTGGCCCATGTCGGCGAATAGCCCCAGTATTGGGAACAATTGCTGAAACTTATGCTGGGAAACTCTACGTTTATAAAGTAAACGTAGATACAAATGCCGAAGTAGCCAAAGCATTTTCCATTACGAGTATCCCAATGGTATTGTTTATTCCCCTAAAGGGCGAACCGAAAAAAATGGTAGGAGCCTATCCGGAGCAAGACTATTATGATGCCGTAAGCACGACACTAAAAGTTACGAAAGAACAATAAAAAAAACAATGATTTAAGAAACGTTCGGCATACACCGGACGTTTTTTTTTGTGAAAATCGAAAAAAAAACAGACGCAAGCCGAAACATATTGCAGAATGAATTGACAAAAAAAATTCTAGCAATAAATCGAAAAAATAGAAAAAAAAATAATAATTTGGAGCGGGAGCCAAACTTTTCAATTAAGCCCCGCTGCCGGCTATCCGCTTGTAGTCCTCGCGTTCGGGTACGAAATCAACTGGAAGCCTTTGTATTTCAAACGAATAGCATCAGTTGGCTGACACGGCATCACGCCGCTGTGGGCTACCGCTACTATCCGGGCTAGTTCGTGCTTGCTGTATTTCAATCTTAGGCCGTAAGTTCTTAATTTCCAGAAAATTACTTGGCCTTTGGCCATGGTGCGCTTTACGGCTCCACGGTTGGGAACGGTACGCTCCAAGCGTAGAACCTAGCCGATTATACACCGGCAAATTCCCCTCCCGAAGGGTGTCTGCTGGCCCAGCTTGCTTGCTTCAAGTTACGTAAGTAACTGAAAATATGCAAATTGAACTAGAACATAGCATACCCAAATCGCATCCATTTCCACAAGCAAAACCCCTCCGTACAGAAAGTGGCTGCACGTAGTGGAAGCTCGCACCAAGCATTGAACATCGGTTTGTGGATACAACTGCCGAATGCGGCTGGGGCAAATTTTTACGTGCTTATATGCGGCGTGCAACTCGAAGTTGCACCCCAAATTCCCCTGTTTGAAGCCCTTGCTATTTAGAGTCTGTTTTTTTAGTCGATCTCTGCGTTGGATCGAATTCTTTAAATGCTCATTTACAAGTAGTAAACTCCGCTTTAAAAAATCCAATCCGCCTTGACCTCAACTAAAAAAACAGACTCTATTTATTCACAATCCCCAATGCTACATGGCCGCAGGCCAACTGATTGGCTTGCCCAGCCTACTTACGGCGTTACAAATGCTGCTGCCGACCGAACTAGCCCGGATCGCGGCAAGTAGCCCACAGCACGTGGGGGCGTGGCCATTCGTACTGCGACCAAATTGAAATACTTTAGCACCCAAGTGACATCGTACCCGTTGCGAGGACTACTGCTAAGAGCCGGTAGCCGCCATTACAAATATTGTTGGGCTACAGCTCCTTATCATTATTTTTTTTTACTCATTTTTTTTCAGAGCTGTTTCATTCTCTTTTTCTTTTTTATATTGAAAGTGGCGGTTTTCGATTGGTGAAAATTTGTGGGTTGTATGGGTATTTATTACGAACTAAGCGTGGTTTTCGCTCGCAAAAATAGACTGTGTTGCTTTGTATTTTTTTGTAGTTTTGGTGCGGTCTTTTACCAATGAAGATGAAACTTTTTCAATTCTGTTTGTTCATGGTTGTGGCTTTGGTGTATTCCTGTGGTCTCGACTCGCATCTGCCTCGTGAAGGCACTATTAACTATCAGATAAACTATTTGTCTGACAGGAAAAGTAACCCAATAATTAGTTACTTGCCTGAAACTATGAAAGTGTATTTTAAAGATAACAAGACAGTTACAGAGATTCAGGGCTACATGGGTTTTTTTAGTTTGAAATATTATACGAATGCCAAACGTCATGTAAATTGTAGCTACCTCCGGATTCTGGACAAACAATATATTTACCTTGCTCCGACTGACGAACTTGCCTATGGGTTCGACAATATGGA
>JBDKHP010000022.1:0-5507 GCA_039797645.1 Bacteroidota bacterium | reverse complement strand
GCATCACACCGCTGTGGGCTACCGCTACTATCCGGGCTAGACCGATCGGCAGCACCATTTGTAACGCCGTAGGTTCGCTGGGCAATCACTTTCAGTTGGCCTGCGGCCATGCGGCGTTATCGAACGCCAAGCCTCTGGCTTGGCTGAAGAGAGCCACACCCATAGGCAATCAACAAAACTAGCGCAAACCCCAAACCACCTTGTCACCTGCTTGTGAGACCCGTCCCTAATTTCATTGGGGACTTTCACCCTTTGGTTAAAATTCAGCCGCTCTACATTTCCGTCCCTGCGGGTCTTTTTGTAAATTGGCTTCGCCATTCGAGGCGCACATCGAGTAGCCTGTCCGACCTTACAACTCAGATCGGAAGAGGCTCTCATACCACATAGCGTTCGGTTCTCGTACTACGCGGTTCGTTAAACTCTCGGGAATAGTGGTGTACTCTGGTAAAGTGGGCAAACTTTTAGGTAATGGATGATGCTGAAAATCTATCTTTCCCACTTTGTTCTATTGAAGAGCAAAATCAAATCGTCCGAGAAATAGAAACCCGACTCTCTGTTTGCGATAAGGTAGAGCATAGCATTACTGAAAGCATAGAGAAATCGAAAGCCCTGCGCCAAAGCATCCTTAAAAAAGCTTTCGAAGGCAAATTGCTGAGTGAATCTGAAATAGCACAATCCAATCAGGCGGCCGGTAATGGGCCTGCAAGCGTGTTGTTGCAACGGATTAAAAAGGAGAAGAAGAATGGAAAGTAAGGTAGAAATATTTCAAAGTGCTGACAATGTAACTGAAATAAAGGTGCATTTTGATGCAGACACTGTATGGTTAACGCAAAACCAGATGGTTGAATTATTTGAATCGAGTAAAGCAAATATCAGTGAACATATTAATCATATATTTTCCGACGGAGAATTGTTCAGAGAGTCAACTGTTCGGAATTTCCGAACAGTTCAAATCGAGGGCAAACGCTCCGTCGAAAGAGAAATAGTGCACTATAACTTGGATATGATTATTTCGCTTGGGTACAGAGTAAACAGTAAGCGCGGCATCCAATTTCGCCAATGGGCAACCCAGCGGCTCAAAGATTATTTAGTGCAGGGTTACGCCATCAACGAAAAACGTTTTACTTATAAAGTAGCTTAATTTATGAGAAATCAAGTTGAAATATTCAAAACAGTTGATAATGTAACTGAAATAAAAGTGCAATTTGAAAATGACACGGTTTGGCTTAATCGTCATCAATTGGCAGAATTGTTTGACCGCGATGTTAAAACTATCGGCAAGCATATCAATAATGTATTTAATGAAGGCGAATTGACAAAGGAAGTGGTTGTCGCAAATTTTGCGACAACCACTCAACACGGCGCAATTGCAGGAAAAGAGCAAATAAAGAAAGTTGAGTACTACAACCTCGATGTAATTATTTCAATCGGCTATCGTGTCAAATCCCAGCGTGGCACACAGTTTCGCCAGTGGGCAACCCAGCGGCTCAAAGATTATTTAGTGCAAGGCTACGCCATTAACGAAAAACGTTTGGCACAGAAACAGCAGGAGGTGGAATACCTCAAAACAGGTATCCGCATACTCAACCGCGCCATCAAGCAGCAAGCCAGCGAAGACGACAGTGCTATGTTACGTGTTTTTGCCAAGGGCTTGGCCTTGCTCGATGCCTACGACCACGAAGCGTTGGACAGCAAAGGAACAAGCCAGCGAGAAACTTTTTTGCCTTCGCAGGACGAATACATGCAGGTGATTAAATCCATGTATTCCGATTTTGAATCGGGCGTGTTTGCCGTGCCCAAAGACGATAGCTTCGACAGTTCAATCAACCAAATAGGTCAAAGCTTTGGAGGCACAGAGCTATACCCGAGCATTGAAGAGAAAGCTGCCAATCTGCTCTATTTCATTACCAAAAACCACTCTTTTGTCGATGGCAATAAACGCATTGCTGCGGCTTGTTTCGTCTATTTTCTAAACAAAAACAACGCTCTTTACAATTCAGCCGGAAGCCCAATTATCAGCAACGATGCACTGGCAGCGCTTACGCTGTTTATAGCCACCAGCAAAACAGAAGAAGCTGATATTGTATAGCGACTGGTAATAAGTATATTAAATCAAAATAAATAAGACAATGTCCGATTCAGCAATCATGTCAAAAATATGGAATTTTGCCAATGTGCTTCGCTACGATGGCATAGGTTCCGGCGATTACCTGAAGTAAATTACCTATTTGCTGTTCCTTAAAATGGCCGATGAACTCAATAAGCCACTATACAACAAATACTTAAAGTTTCCGAAAATAAAGGATGTTGGAGTCAACGAAATTACTGATGGTGAACAGTGGCGCGTAATATTTTACAAATGCACGTTGAAGGGAAGGGAAATGCTTTTATATTAAATCCTCGGTTATTATCCGATTCAAGATAGCATATAAAAACGATTGAACCTCATGTGTTAGAGCAGTTGTTATTAACTGATTTAAAAGCATATCCAGATTCATCAATTTCAGATATGCAAAAAAGAATTGCCGATGTGCCCCGCAAGGAATTGCAAAAAACCATTTATGGTTTGGTAAGTAAAGGTGAATTAGTAAACAAGGGGTCTAAAACTTATCGAACTTATTCGTTGGCAGAAAAAAAAAGAAAAGAAAAAGAAAAGGGAAAAGAAAATACTTAATGTATTGATATATAGAGATAAGCTCTTTTTAAAATTTAATTATATGGAAAAAAACCTAATAATGAACATCACCACCAAACATACATTTGAATCCGCAATTGTCGAATCCTTGATTCAACAGGGGAACTACACACAAGGCAATGCACCCGATTATAGTCCTGAGCTGGGTGATGTTCAAATACGAGGTAATTGCATTTCTGCAAGAAACACAGCCTAAGGCTTGGGAAAAAACCATAGCCGTTCACGGTGCTGATGCAGACAACCGTATTATTGGTTTGACGACCTAAAAGCACCGTCGATAAAAGCACCGCCAAGGCTTATTTTGAACACAAGGAAGGTGTTACGATTCCACTTTATAAGATTAATATTAAAGTTCATAATCTGCTTCAAAGGTTTATTATTAGTGGTGGGTTTGAGGTGTAATTTATAAGAAAACGATATTGTTGCACTTTCGGAGTGAAATTACACGCGGTATTATTTTCATACTCGTTATACATCCGATAGCCAGAGCAAAAAGAAATAAAAATAATAAGGAGCTGTCGCGCAACAATATTTGTGAGGGCGGCTACCGGCTATCCGCTTGTAGTCCTCGCAAACGGAAACGAAACCACTTGGCTACCGAAGTATTTCAGTCGCACCCCAGTACAAAAGGCGATTCCGCGCGTTGCTGTGGGCTACCGCTACTATCCGGGCTAGACCCATCGGCAGCACCATTTGTAACGCCGTAGGTTCGCTGGGCAATCACTTTACATTGGCCGATGGCCATGTGGCGTTATCGAACGCCAAGCCTTTGGCTTGCCCGAAAGCCACACCCTAAGCAATCTACAAAACTAGGGCAAACCCCAAACCACCTTGTCACCTGCTTGTGAGACCCGTTGCTCTCATTGGGGACTCCCACCCTTTGGATAAAATTCAGCCGCTCTACATTTCCGTCCCTGCGGGACTTTTTGTAAATTGGCTTCGCCATTCGAGGCGCATACATCTGCTTGGGCGACCAATGGGCTTTGCAGCTTGTTCTGTTCCAGCGGCTTTGCGCTTACACGACACAAGCCACCCAAAGCCTCCGCCGCAAGTGCGTTTTCGTTTTGGGCATTTAACAAAGACAAATATGAAACAAACAATTTGCATTTTGACATTGACTTTATTACTTCTAAGTTGTAGCAGTAAGACAAGTAAAACCTCTGACAAAGTATCAGTTGACACGTTGCAGACAATCACGGCAGACAAAGTGCAATCTGACATTTATATAGAGGACAAATCTCAATACGACCAGTCTTTTATTGAGGGACTTGCTGACTTAAAGGGGCAAATAAAACTTATTGGCAATTATATTATAACTGGCTCAGACACTACTTATTTTCCTGAAGACCTTACTGTTAATAAGAGAACAACATTTACTGCGTCTAAAGACAATAACAAGTTTTTGCTGACAGTAACAAGAACCAACTTGACAGACATAAATTACGAGTTTCAACTCATAGACAAAGACAATAGTATTATTGACAGCAAATCTGGAAAAGCAATTTTGGGTTCGGGGTTTTTCTTAGCAGCCGAAGGTGACATTGATACAGAAATGGGTGGTTATGGAAGTTATGAGTATTGGGACAAATCAAACAACTGTTGGTTTGCTGCAAGGATTGGAATTGGTAAAGATGACAATGAAAAGCAAAGAGCAAAAGTAAATTACAGTTGCGATGACAAAAACAAAAAAGTAATTGACTTAGACGAATGCCCTGTACTACGAACAGAATGAAAACGCTCAATGATCGTATTCTATGATAAAACAAATAAACTAGACGAGTTTTTTCTAACATAAATGAATTAAATTTGCTTCCGTCAACCCAAAGAGGTTACAGGCTCTGCTGGGGAGCAACCTGCGAGCAATAGGATTAACCAACGAAAATGTCTTTTTCAGAGCCGCCCTTGGCGGCTTTTTTTTTGGTTTTCTAAGCCTGTCGATGTGGACACTTATCTGGCTTTATATGCCTTGCAACCTCAGTTCCGATTGCAATACTTGTTCATCGGTACAGACTTTCGCCGTTTGACTTACTTCAGTGCCTAGGTCGCCCCAAACCACCAACCTGTTTGTGAGACCCGTTGCCTAATCTCATTGGGGACTTCCACCCTTTGGATAAAATTCAGCCGCTGTACATTTCCGTCCCTGTGGGACTTTTTGTATATTGGCTTCGCCATTCGAGATATATAATACTCTGCTAAAACTAGACCAGATGTTAATGTTAATAATTTTCAACTTAACATCTGGTCTAGTTTTAGCAGAGTATGATGAATTAGAGGAGAGAGAAAAATCAGAAAAAACAATAGCCCAACTATACGAGCCTGATAAAAGCCCAAAGGTTTGCGTGAAGCCCACCAACTGAACGATCTGGCTGTGGAGCGTTTCTATCGCAGCAAGGCTTTTGAAAGTGACAAAGAACGTTTGGAATATCTGTTTAGGCTGTACGAACAAATGATTGAAGAAGAGAAAACAGGGGAAAATTGTTTGCTGGACAAACGATAAAAAAAACCAAGACCAAAAAGAAATAGGATGGAAGCACTATTGCAAAGTCTGTTACAATCGACCACAGAGACTGAAGTATTGGAGTTTAAGGAAGCTAAAAATCAATACGATAAAGACAAACTTGGAAAATATTTTTCAGCAATGAGCAATGAAGCGAACCTAAAAGGTAAAACTTCGGCATGGTTGCTCTTTGGGGTGAATAATAATAAACAAATTGTTGGAACTGCTATTTCTGATGCACAGGTGAATGATTATAAGTCGGAAATGGCTAGTCATAGTTCTCCGACGCTCAGTTTTACCGAAGTGCACCGCTTG
>JBDKHP010000021.1:0-2973 GCA_039797645.1 Bacteroidota bacterium | reverse complement strand
AGGCCCACACGGCGTGCTTGTAGTCGTAGAATGCGCCACCGACAATCCTGTGCGTACCGTCGCAAACGTGAAAATGTATTTCAATAAAACCAACGGAAGTTTAGCACCCACGGGTTCGCTCGATTATATGTTCCAGCGCAAAGCCATATTCGAATTTCCTGCAACTCCCGAAATCAATATCGAAGAGCTAGAGTTCGAACTTATCGACGCTGGTTTGGAAACCCTCGAAGAAGAAGAAGGCACCATTTATGCCACCGCCGATTACACCAGCTTTGGCACACTTTCGGCAGCTTTCGAAGAAAAAGGAATCGAGATTAATAAAGCAAATCTGAAACGGATACCCACAACGCCAGTCGAATTTACCGAAGAACAACTTGTTGATATTGAAAAACTTATCGACAGACTCGAAGACGACGACGATATTCAAGCAGTGTTCACCAATATTGCTTAAGGAATCAACACATTAGTTCTAGTATAACATAGTGGGCATGAATAATTTGTAGTTATAATCAAATTATTCATGCTTTTTATTTCCATAAAAATCAATAGATGAGAAAATTAGCAATAGTTTTATCCATAATTCTGGCATGTATGCAAATGTCAGCACAAAACTTTATCCCAATTTGGGCCAAAGGAAAAATACCAAATTCAAAAGGCATCCAAGTAGCCGACAGCATCGCCAACGAACGAATTTACCAAGTAGGCACGCCAGGTTTTAGCATTTGGCAGCCGTCCGTAGCAGAAAATCGTAAAGCTGCAATTCTGATAATACCAGGCGGCGGTTACGCCAGATTGTCTCATATTATTAGCGGATCGCAACTAGCCAAGTGGTTCAATACCATAGGAGTAACAGCTTTTGTGTTGCAACATCGCCTTCCGCAATCGCCCGATTTGGTGAACAAAACCATCGCGCCCCTACAAGATGCCCAGCGCGCATTTCGTTACATACGCGCCCATGCCGCCGAATGGGGATTAGATCCCAATCAGATAGGCGTAATGGGAATCTCAGCCGGCGGACACGTGGCAAGTTCCGTAGCCACACACACCGAAGACCTTTCCGCCATTGGCGATTCTCTTGACAAACAGACGTTTATGCCCAACTTTAGCGTACTAATTTCCCCAGTTATCTCTATGACAGAAATTACCCACAAAGGCAGCCACGACAAGCTGCTGGGCGAAAAGCCAAGCGATGCCGTAGTACAAGCATGGTCATCAGAGAAGCTTGTGAGCGCAAAAACTTGCCCAAGCCTACTCTTCCATGCAAGCGACGACCACGTAGTCAATCCCATGAATAGTATCCTGTATTACAGTGCGTTACTAAAAAATGGCGTGTCGGCGTCTTTGCACATTTTCCCGCATGGCGACCATAAAATTGCCATTCTGTGCAATCCGGGCAGCACCGATATGTGGCCCGCACTCACAAAAGTTTGGTTAGAAGAAATGAACATTCTCACCCCTTTAAAATAGCCAACCATCCTTGTCGTTGGCCTGCCTCACTCCGAGCCAAAGTAAGGTTTGCCAATAAAAGAAAAAGAAAAAAATAATTATTAGAAGCGGGGACTAAACTTTATTTAAAACGGCTGCTGCCGGCTATCCGCTTGTAGTCCTCGCGTTCGGGAACGAAACCAACTGGAAGCCTTTGTATTTCAGTCGAATACCGTCAGATTGCTGCCGCCGCATCACACCGCTGTGGGCTACCGCTACTATCCGGGCTAGGCCGATCGGCAGCACCATTTGTAACGCCGTAGGTGCGCTGGGCAAGCACTTTCAGTTGGCCGATGGCCATGTAACATTTTGCGATTGCACTTTGAGTGGCAGAGGCTTCGCCCGTTCATACGGCCAGAATTGTATATTTCACTACTGGATAAGGATTCCACACCACACAGAATGTTTACGGATAAGAACAAAACAAACCTGCCAAATCTGAAGCACTCAAACTTGAACAGGTCTGCAATTTCATTACATATGATCTACCGACAATGTATATTCAAACAGAATATTCGTATCTGATATTTTTTGAGCAGTGTACGCCTCTAATCTAAGTGGATTTCGAGGGTTTGTATCACTCCATAAATATGTTTTGCTCGTTTTATTTTCAAATACAATGGTCAAAGAATCCACCTGAAATGGAGTTGAAGGATAATCATCACTGTCATACGGTATAACTAGGTATGAATTGTTCTCGATGTAAGCAGTATCGTTATAATCTGCACGGTACGCATGCTTTATTAATTTCACATTATAACCACTGTTGTTTACAAACTTGAAATCACCTGCATACCAATTGGGCTCTACAATACAAGCAGAAAGCAGGGCTATTGCTAAAATAAAAAATATCTTTTTCATTACCAAACCTCCTCGTAAACTCTAAATAATCTGTCTATTTGTTCGTCTGTAACACCAGCAGGCTTATTCGCTTTTAGCGTTCTGCCTAAACTTTGCAAGCCGTACGATTTGAAAAGCAAAAAAAGCAAACCTGCCAAATAGGAAATACTCAAACTTGAACAGGCTTGCTGGATAGTGGTTAAAAACACATACTTCACATATTATCTACCGACAAAATATATTCAAACAGAATGTTCGTTTCTGATATTTTTTGAGCAGTGTATGCCTCGATATATAAAGGATTTCTCGGATCTGTGTCATTCGCAAAATATGTTTTGCTCTTTTGGTTTTCAAAGATGATGGTCAACGAAGCCACTTGAAATGGAGAAATAGGATACCCATCATCAGAATAAGGTATGGTAAAAGTCGAATCGTTCGGAATGTAAATTGTATCGTTATACACTACATGGTAAGGCTTATTGGGAATTAATTTCAAGTCAAAACCACTATTGTTTATAAATTTGAACTCACCTGTGTACCAAGGTCGCTCAACAATACAAGCTGAAAGCAGGGCTACTGCTAAAACAAAAATAATATTTTTCATTACCAAACCTCCTCGTAAACTCTAAATAATCTGTCTATTTGTTC
>JBDKHP010000020.1:0-4540 GCA_039797645.1 Bacteroidota bacterium | reverse complement strand
GCCGCAAAAGTAAGGTATTTAGCTTGAGTTGCCAAATGGAAACAGACCTGATTTAGGCATGTTTTGACAGTATGGGAGACTTTGTTGTAGGCATGTGGCGTTCAGCCAGTTCTACGAGCTGGACAAATTTGCAGCTCCAGATTCAAAGACAGTAATTTGGTACCTAACGCCAAACCATTCGCCGCATTTACAGATGCTCAACACAACGAAACAATATGCCCAATCCCGAAAAGGACAACTAACCCAAAGCAAAAAAAATAAAAATAATAAGGAGCTGTAGCCCAACATTATTTGTAATAGCGGCTGCCGGCTATCCGCTTGTAGTCCTCGCGTTCGGGTACGAAATCAACTGGAATCCTTTGTATTTCAAACGAATATCTTCAGATTGCTGACACCGCATCACACCGCTGTGGGCTACCGCTACTATCCGGGCTAGTTCGGTCGGCAGCTCCGTCTATTACGCCGTAGGTACGCTGGGCCGATACTTTCAGTTGGCCTGCGGCCATGTGGCGGAGTTCAAAATGCACCCAATACCACAACCCAAACCCATCCAGACGGAAGGCGGCTGAGCGGAGTCGAAGCCCGCGCCAAGTAAAGAACGATGTCGATAAGTAGCGACAACCCAACACTGCATGGGCAAAATTGTGTCTATAACCTTCGGATCTTTGTTGTCTGCTGGCTTCGACTACGCCCAGCCACACCGATTTGGGGTTGTAAAGCGCCTCATGGCCGCAGGCCAACTGAAAGTTTCAGCCCCGCGTACCTACGGCGTAATAGATGGTGCTGCCGACCGAACTAGCCCGGATTGGTTCTCTTATTGCATAAGGTGGAGCTCGAGCTAACAGCCAAATGCAGCTTCTTCGTGGGTAGCTTTGTGCTACGATAGGGCGTCATTACTTCATCAACGTTTGAAGCTAACTATAAAGATTTATAACATTGTAGCTACCTACCTCTTCTTTTGCCTTGACGAGTCCACTTTAAAAAGCATTTTTTTTCAAAGAAAAAAAATATTCGTGAAAATAACTATCATGTATTCAAGGTATTATACATTATAAAAATTCGTGCATTCGTGGCGAATATACTTTTTAGAGTGGACTCCTTGACGCAAAAGAAGCAAAAGGTCAAGGCTGAAATGTTTTCTTAACGCCACAAAGCCAAAAAATGGCTAAACGAAAAAAACTCGCCCCATCGCTTCTGCTTTCTACTTAACCTTTCAATTGGCAAGCCGATTTTCCTTTTGGTAAGCTACAAGGCTCAAACAGTTTTTCGTTTTTAACGCCATTTTTAGGGCTTTGTGGCTAAAAACATTTTAGGCCGTCGGACTTCGCAACATGCTGTGGTTCTGTATTTTATAAAACAGACACAATCTTGTTAGATATAATTGCAGCGGTAACCCACAGCTTTTTGGGGTGGCGAAGGTTGTGGTATCAGCAAGCTGATGCCGTAGCGCGGTGAACTGCGGCTGCCAGTTGATTTCGCCCAAAAAGCGAGGATTACAAGCGAAAAGTCGGTAGCCGCCCTTCTTTAATGTGTTTTGTGGCAGCTCCTTATTTTTATTTTTTTAAACTCGGGAGGTGCTCGCTTGCGACCGAGGGTTCGGAAATGACTCTGCCCGACTTGGAAGAATCGGGCAGAGTGTCTATTGCTAGGCTGGCTTTTTAGTTGGAAAAGCCAATGTTTTCGACAGTTTTATTTTGTAAGAATACTCCTACGCAGCCTCTTTCGGGGTCGGCACCTGTTTTTTCGATAGCTTTTACCTCGATAATTATTTCGAGATTCGTGGTGTTTTCGGGCAGGAATGAAAAATATGGGTGTTCCATTTTGCCATTTTGTAGGTACGGACGAAGTACTGCTGTGCCTTTTTCGTTATTGGCACTTTCGCCCGGTAAATCTACTTGTACGGCGTTGCTGCTTTTGTCGATTATCTTGAAGGTTATCTTGTTGTCGAAGATGGCTGATGCAAAAAACGACAATCTGTACTCTTTGCCCTGTGTGAGGGTGAGAACAAGCTTATAGATTTTGCCAGTTTCGCAGGTTGCACTTTTAGATTGGCTATCGACTTTATACATAAAAGTCGGATTCCGAAACATGAGATAATCGGTACAGTTCTGAGCCGAAGCAATTGTTTGAAACGACAAAAGTAGTACGGGTATTAATATCTTCATTACAAACATTTTTCTCATCAGCTTGTTTTTTTAGTGGACGTATTATTTTATTGTTAATCAGTTTTGTGTGAGTTTATTACGTACGGATTGAATTGCTGTACGCAAGCCGTTGTATTGTGCTTGGTCTATGGTTATTTTCTTGCTGGCTCCTACTACGATTTGGCTTGAATCGCGTTTGGTTTCGGAGCGTTTTACAGCTGTTTCTTGTATCTGGTCGTAGGCTAGTTTAATGGAGGAAAGCTCGGAGATGAGTTTGCTCACGCTTTCGTCGTCTTTGAATTGCAAGAGGTATTCGATGAGGTTCTCGAAGGTGAGTTTCTGATCGGCAATGCGTTGTATATTGGGGTCGTTGGCTTTGTAGTCGCCTACCACGCCTACCATAATGTAGAGGCTCTCGACCCAGCCGCCTGCCGAAATCAACGCTAAGGTTTTGCCTCGTTCGTTTTGTTCTAACTGGCGTACGAAACGGGTGTAGGTTGTGTTGGTTACTTTAATGAGCGAGTCAGAATTGGCGAAAATATTGTGTACGCGTGCTACAAGAGCTTCGTCGAACACTGACGAAATACCGATGTCGTTGCTGAGCTTGCGTACGGTTTCGATATATTCGTAGGCTTCTTGATATTTCTGGAAAGCGGCGGTGTAGGCTAAATCGGCGGAATATACCCCAAAATTGAATTCCTTACTTTGTGTGCTGTTGTATTTGCTTAGGTTGGTTGCGGGGTTTAGTACGTCGGCTTTGAAAACCAATTTACCTTTGCTTACCATCTCAAACATGTCTTCGGGGGAAGGAATGCGGTAAAATGTGTCGCTAAAGCCGTCTTTAACCAATAGGGAAGAATCGGGTACAAACTCCTCTGCGGTGTTTGTTTTGGATGCTTCTTGTTGGCATGATGTACCTAAGAGCACAATGAACAAAAAAGCATAATAACCTTTGTTGAAATTTCTGATGTTCATACTTTTAACTTTTGTGGTTGGTAAGTTTAAAATTGAATCCTTCTGGGCCAACCTCTGCATTATAACGAGTTTGGCCGAATTTTTAGTATAGTAACGTTCGCTACGATACTGTTTGGGTAATTGGGTTTGCACACACTTAAGCCCTTAAAAATAAATATCATCCGTATCATTTTAGCAGCAGGGGGTGTTTGTGTTGCACATTAAAACTTATAGTTTGTTGTTTTTTAGCCTTTTTGATGCCACAAAGCTAGGTTAATTTCGCAAAAGAAACATACCGAGGTAGATTATCCACTCCCTGTCTGATTCTTTTGGATACAAATGTAAGGGCTTAATTGCTATGATTCTTAATATTTTGAGCTTGGCTTGGTACTACAAAGTTCCTACCATTTATTGTGGATTTAAAACAATGGACTTTGTTTTATTGGTTTTCTGGAGAAATGTGTCGTTTTGTTTCTGTGGCAAACATTGTAAATTGCGAACTTAAATTCATTTTTTTACAAATGAAAATACTGTTGATTGAAGACGAAGTGGCTATTGCCGATTCGCTTGCCGATTTTTTGGCCAAAGAAGGGTATGTGTGCGAATGGTGCGGCACTTTCGCTTTGGCTCGCGAAAAAATTCTGCTCTACGAATATAATGTGGTTTTATTAGATATTGGTCTGCCCGATTGTAGCGGAATGGAACTTTTGCCTCTTATCAAGGCCAAAAAACCAGTACCTGGAATAATTATACTTTCTGCCAGAAATGCCCTCGGCGACAGGGTGGAAGGACTTGAAGGGGGAGCCGATGATTACCTTACCAAACCATTTCACCTCAGCGAACTCAATGCGAGACTAAAATCGCTGATTAGAAGGGTGAATTTTCAGGGAAATAATCTCATCAGTTTCAACGAACTTGAGATTTATCCTGACGAGCTACGCGTGAAAGTAAAGGAGCAAGAACTGATTCTTACAAAAAAGGAGTTCGATTTGTTAATCTACTTCTTAGCCAATAAAAACAGGATTGTCACCAAAGTGTCGATCTCTGAACATCTTTGGGGCGACTATATGGATATGGCAGATTCTTACGATTTTATTTACACGCATATCAAAAACCTACGCAAGAAATTGCTGAAGGCTGGCGCTGCCGATTATATCAAGAACGTATATGGCGTGGGTTACAAATTCGAGACTTAAATGAAACTTATTACCAAAATCAATCTTAATTTTCTGTCGTCGGCCATGGTCGTGCTTTTTGTAGGTGGCACAGCATTTTATTTTCTGGTACAGTATATCGCCGTACAACATGTGGATATTCAACTTCGTGCTGTGTATCGAGACAGCCAGCACCAAATCGACAGTCTTGCAGAACTCCCCCAACCGCTTACTTTGCAGGGGAATATGGTACAAATAGATCGCATTGTTACACACAAAAAAACTGAT
>JBDKHP010000019.1:0-4647 GCA_039797645.1 Bacteroidota bacterium | reverse complement strand
AAGGGCAATCAGGGTAAGCTATGGGCTGCAACTACCAATACCACAAAGGTTTTTCTTTTGGATGTTGAAATCGACAGTCTTCAGCATGGGTTTAAGTCGGCAAAATGCTCGACGGTTTTAGAGTTTACGGTAAAGGATGGCTTACCTAAAAATACGACGATTAAGTTGGTGGGTACAAAACACGGCACACGTTTTTTAACGGAAAAAGGAAGCATCCGATTTGATACGCTGAGTAGTAGGTTTCGCCTCGATCCGTTTTTGAAACAGTATGGAATTGCCGATACTACTGAGATTTTTCCGTATTCGGAGTCGCCATCGGGCGAGATTATTTACTGTAGTGGTAGTAGGCCCACAAACAATATCGCGTTGTTGTCTGGCGGAAAAGTCATGAGCAGTTCATTTCGGCGGTTTCAGAATGTTGAATACCTTGTCTATTTTTTCGACGGAGATCAAATCTGGATGGGTGGGCCAATGGGAATCCATGTGTATCATAAAAAAAAGGGATTAGGTTTTGAAAGCTCACAGTTTAGGGCGCTAATTACCGAAATTCTTGTGGGCCAAGATCGTGTGGTGTATGACGGTAATGGAGCTGCATCCTTTAAGCAACATACTTTGTTGTACGAACAGAATAATCTGACGCTAAGTTTTAGCTCCGATTTTTATGCTGCCGACTCAAAATGTGCATACCGCTATCAGTTGGTTGGTGCCGACGAACAATGGTCACCGTGGACAGAGAACGCAAAAAAAGAATACACAAAGCTTGAAGAAGGGGAATATACTTTCCGTTTGCAGGCGAAGAATGTGTACGGCGATCTGAGTGCCACCAGCGAGCTCCAGTTTACGGTACTCCCACCTTGGTATCGTACCTTTGGGGCTTACCTCTTGTATGTATTTGTGTTTGCTGTGTTTGTTGCGATGGTTTTACGGATGCTCACGGCGAGTCTTAGATGGCAAAAAGTGCGTTTGGAAAATATTGTTTCGGAACGTACTTGGGAAATAGCACAAAAAAGCAATGAAATTTCATCGAAAAATACGGAGTTAGAGTTGCAACAGTCTATGATTTTGCAGCAAAAAGAGAACCTTGAATTGCTGAATACAGAACTTGTTCGGTCCAATAATGCAATCAGGCATTCTCAGGGTAAGATGCACGACAGCCTCAATTATGCGCAACGCATTCAAATGGCAATGATGCCAGACGATGTACTTCTCAACACCTTATTTAAAGATTTTTTTGTGATGTGGACCCCCCGCGATGTGGTGAGTGGTGATTTTTATATGATCCGAAAACTCTTTATTAAGGGCGAAATGCTCAAGATTATCATGGTGGCCGATTGTACCGGACATGGCGTGCCGGGTGCATTTGTGAGTATGTTGGGTATTGCGTTCCTCAACGAGATTATTGTAGATTCTATGCTGTGGCGTTGTCCGAAACCTGCGGCTGAGATCCTAGAAATTATGCGTGTGAAAATTAAGAGTTCCCTCAAACAATCGGTACATGGTTCGGGTATGAAAGACGGTATGGATATGAGTATTTGTATTATTCGAGAAGAACGCGCCATGGTGGAGTTTGCGGGGGCCAACAGTCCAATTTTTTTGGTTCGAGATGCGCTCGAAGATTTCAGCGACTTGCCAAGCTCTGCACGCTGGCTAACATCTAAGGATTTGAATTTGGTTCACCTCATTCCCAATAAACAACCCCTGGGGATTTACATGAAGGAATATCAGTTTACCAGTACTACCTTTACACTGAAACCCAACGATCGGTTTTATTTGTTCTCCGACGGTTTTGCAGATCAGCTAGGCGGCGAATTTCAACGTAAATTCCAGATGAATCAGTTTAAGCAACTTATTCTCGAAAATGCACATTTGCCCATGCCCGCGCAACAACAAGTGTTAACTGATACTTTAAAACGCTGGATTGCAAACGATTATAGGCAGGTGGACGATATTCTCGTGGTTGGAATTCATCTGTAAGCCATTGCAATTCATAGCCTACTTTCCCAAAACGATTGTCCGATTTCGCACACTTTGTTTTTAATTCGCAGATAATAGTTTTATATTAGCCAACGGTACGGTATATTGCTTTGTACTTGTTTGCTAAAAAATTAAGCCTGTGAAAATGGAAGGTAAAATACTCGCAATTGACGACAATACCGATATTCTTTTTGCCCTCAAACTGCTACTCAAACCTTATTGCGAAACGATTGTTACCGACAATAAACCCGAAAATATCCCCGCATTGTTGGCAAAAGAAAGCTTCGATCTTATTTTGCTCGATATGAACTTCACCCGCGATGCCAACAGTGGCGAAGAGGGCTTTTATTGGTTAGAGCGTATTCTGGAAATAGACCCGTCGGTGGTGGTGGTGTTTATTACGGCATATTCGGATATCGACAATACTGTAAGAGCCATAAAATCTGGGGCTACCGATTTTGTGCAAAAACCGTGGGTTAACGAGAAGCTGGTGGCCACTGTAAATGCGGGCGTAATGTTGCGCAAATCGCGACTTGAAGTAGATACGCTCAAAGTGAAACAAAAAGCCTTACACGAAATTATTGACGAACCTTTTCACGATTTTATTGGGAACTCTGCTGAGATGAAAAAGGTTTTTGCCAACATTGCAAAAGTAGCGGCTACTGACGCAAGTGTACTTATTCTGGGCGAAAACGGAACAGGCAAGGAGCTTGTAGCTAGAGCTTTGCACCGAAGTTCGCTACGTAGGGACGAGAATTTTGTGAGTATAGATTTAGGCGCACTCACCGAGTCCCTGTTCGAGAGCGAACTATTTGGACACGAACGTGGTGCTTTTACCGACGCAAAATCGCAGCGCGTTGGCCGTTTTGAACTGGCCCACAAGGGGAGTATTTTCCTCGACGAAATCGGGAACTTGTCGTTCGCACAACAAGCGAAATTACTTACCGTACTCGAACGTAGAGAAGTTACCAAAGTAGGGGCAAACAAAGCTGCATCAATTGATATTCGGCTCATTTGTGCTACCAACATGCCTTTGGTCGAGATGGTAGCTGAAGAAAAATTTCGGGAAGATTTGTTATACCGAATCAATACCGTCGAAATTCATTTACCCGCGCTTCGCGATAGGGGCGAAGATGCAATTCTGTTGGCAAAACATTTCCTGAAAATCTACACCAAAAAGTATGCGAAAACTGTAAAAGATCTTAGTGCCTCTGCCCAGAAACTTTTGCTGAGCTACCATTGGCCGGGAAATGTACGCGAATTGCAACATGCCATAGAACGCGCTATTATAATGACAGACAGCACAATGCTACAACCCGAAGATTTTATTTTTAGCCAAAAAACCAAACGAACCGATGAAGTCGCGCTCGAAAGCTACAACCTCGACGAAGTAGAGAAGAGCATAATACAGAAAGTGATGAAAAAATACGCAGGGAATGTGAGTCAGGCGGCCAAAGAGCTTGGACTGACACGCACATCGCTCTACCGACGCATGGAAAAACATGGGCTTTAAGAATTTCAGACTCCAAATAGCCCTACGTGTAGCAGCCTTGGCTGCTACAATGGCAACTTCAGCTTTTTTCTTCTTCAAGCAGAATCTGGTGGTGAGTCCTATTATCCTGATGCTCTTGGTGCTCGCTCAAATTTTGTACCTTATCCATTATATGGAGCGCTCGAATCGAGAGCTGGTGCATTTCTTGAATTCAATTCGTTATTCTGACTTCACCCACAGCTTTAATACACAAGGCAAGGGCACAAGTTTCGATGCGTTGGGCGAGGCTTTTAACCAAGTTGTACAAGAGTTTCAGAAACTACGGGCCGAAAAAGAGTCCCATTTTTTTTACCTCCAGAATATTGTGCAGCATATCGGCATCACCATTGTAGCCTACCGCAAAGACGGCACAATCGAAATGCTGAACAATGCCGGGAAGCGTATGTTTCGGATCTCCAGCATCAAGAATATTGCTGAACTCCGAAACTGGAGCACTGCCTTTGTCGATCTACTTTTCGGGCTGAAAGCCGGCGACAATACTCTTGTGAAAATTCAGGATACAGATGAATTGTTGCAACTTGCCGTATATGCCACCGAGTTTATTGTAAACGACCGAACCATTACCCTCATTTCTCTGAAGAATATCCAAGCAGAATTAGAGCAACAAGAATTAGAGGCTTGGCAAAAACTCATTCGGGTACTTACCCACGAAATTATGAATTCCATAGCACCCATTTCATCGCTTTCGGCAACTGCCGGAAGTATCGTAGAACTCATAGCGACCGAACTCGAATCGAGCAAACACGCCTACGATCACGAAATGCTCGACGATGTAAAAACCGCCATTGCGACAATCGAAAAACGAAGCCAAGGACTCATCCATTTTGTGGATACCTACCGAAATCTCACCAAAATACCCAAACCCAATTTTACCATATTCCCCGCCATTTCTCTGGCAACACATGTACATAACTTATTGCGCGACGATTTTATTCAGCAGAATATTGATTTTGAACTTATCGTAGAACCACCCAGTATTCAACTTACAGCCGACGAAGCCCTTCTGGTTCAAGTAATTCTCAATCTGATAAAAAATGCGATTCAAGCCCTAGATACCACAACCAACCCACGAATCAAGCTCAAGTTCTTTGTCAATTCCCGTGGGCGGAATGTAATCCAGG
>JBDKHP010000018.1:0-4360 GCA_039797645.1 Bacteroidota bacterium | reverse complement strand
CCACCAAACCCTTTGTCATAGCAGCACGAATACCGTTTACATTATACGAAACAATTTTAGTCATCACACACAATTAAAATAATACAACTACTTCACCACTTGGAGCGGGTTCCGAAGCCCCTTATGTTCCACCAAGTCAGTCTTAAACGAGCCAATCATCAAATTCATCTGAACCCGCATCGGAATAAAATTTTTGTCATCCGTAATCCAGAAAATCACATCATTTTCCGTGTCGAACACCCTACCCGGCTCAACCAGCGGGTTAAACTTCAGGCAACGAATCTTCCCGAACTTGGTTTTAATGACCTCAACACCCCGAAATTTCACTTCCAGCAAAAAAGGCTTATCATCAAAAAACGTATTAAACTGCACCACATCGCCCACTTTCAAATTTCGGAACGACACCCTTCTGGCATAATAAAACGCCGACACAAGATCGAAAATTCCGATCTCAGACCTCACCCGCGAATAAGCCTTTAGCTTCGACGAATACACAGAATCTCGATCCTGATAAAACACAGATTCCGAATAATTCTTGTACCTTCCCTCATTAATATTCCGAATCGCCTTCACTGGCAAATTGGTCGCCGCATCAAACCAGCTTTCATACACATCGTACACTTTAAAAAGCATATCGGCCATACCCACCGTTTTCGCCTCGCCCTTTGCGTGCAACACCGTCTGTCCGTTCAGCACCACCTTCGTGAGGGTTGCCGTAGCCCGCCCCCCCACAATAAAACCATAGTGCATTTCGTATTTCAAAATTTCACTATCGTTGAAAGCCTCATTAGGCAGTACCTTTGGTTTGAAAGGGGTTTTGCGCTTGGTACTATCTTGGGGCTGTTCTTTCATCATCCCAGTAATTCTACTTTTAGCAGCCACAATTCCATCGGTCTGAGCAACAACAATTTGCGGAATCGTCAAAAGTATTCCACACAAAATATATAAAGCCACAATCTTCTTACACATAATCGCTTCGTTTAAGTTAACAACATATCTATAACGAACGAGGCCACAAAAAGACCAAACAATCACATATTTTAACATTTTCCAGCCCATCTCAAAAACAAAAACAAGCCGAAAGCAAAAAAAAAAGGAAAAGATAAGGAGCTGTAGCCTAACAATATATGTAAAGGCGGCTACCGGCTATCCGCTTGTAGTCCTCGCTTTTTGGGCGAAGTCAACAGGCTGCCTATGTACATCGCTCCAAAAGAATCAGTTAGCTGAAACCGCATCCTTCGTCGCCCCAAAAAGCTGTGGGCTACCGCTGCTATCCGGGCTAGACCGTGCCGCAGTTTTTCAATTCCACGCCGTAGGTACGCAATACCAACACTTTACATTGGCCTGCGGCCATGCCGCGAGGTCAAACGCTCCACACCCAAGCAATTACAACCGGGTGCTGGATTCCCGCACGATAAGTTTGGGCGCCAACACCACTTTCCGCGCAATATGATCCTTCTGGCTGGTTACTTGCTCAATGAATAGCTTTGCAGCCATCCGGCCCATGTGCGCATTTCGCTGATCGATCGTGGTAAGTCCAGGTTCTATTAGATCTGTAAACGACGCATTACTGAAACCCGTAATAGCCACGTCTTTGGGGCACATAACCCCAGCCTTCGCCAGCACCTTCATAATGCCCACCGCCACATAATCGCTTGCCGAAACAATGCCGTCTGGCAAACGGGGTAATGCCAGAATTTTATGTCCCACACGTTTACCTTCTTCCACCTCACTATCGGCCTCGAAAATAAAATACTCTTCAATTTGCGCATCAAAAATGTTCAATGCGTCCCGAAAACCGCGTAGCCGTTCTCTATAAATTTGCACCCGAGTGTCGCCACTCACATACGCAAGTCGTTTACACCCCTGTTGAATTAAGTGCTCCACACATTGGTAGGAAGCCGCATAATCGTCAATTACAATCATATTAGCTGCTTCAAAATCAATCACTTTATCAAATAGTATCAAAGGCATTCCTGAGTCTGTTACTTTTTTCAGATGGTCGTATGTGAATGTCTCGTTGGTAAGCGAAATCATAATACCATCTACACGGGCACTCATCAACAAGTCGATGTTTGCGATTTCGCGTTCTAGTTTTTGTTGCGACTGGCAAATAATAACCCTGTAGCCTTCTGCACTTAACTCCTCTTCTATTCCCCCGATAATCGACGAAAAGAAACTCCTGCTTGCCAAGGGAATAATCACCCCAACGGTACCACTCTTCCCACTGCGCAATGCCGAAGCTATCACATTTTGCTGATATCCCATTTCACTCGCCGCCTCGTGTACCAAATTGCGCGTAGCTTCACTAATACGCGGATTGTTATGCAATGCCCTTGACACACTTGATGCGGTGATATTCAGCCGTTTGGCAATATCGTGTATGGTTATCTTCTTTTTCATTATTCACGGTTTTGTGCAAAATTAGTGCAAAAAAACACATTTAGACAAATGCAGATGCCGATGCATAAAAAAAACATCCCCCTGTTTGTTAACGATACCCCCTCATATATGGCCTACTTACGAATCGGAGTAAAAGTAAAACCACACATAGCCGTAGGCTAACTGAAAGTATCTGACGGCGTACCAACGGCGTAGCTAGACAGCGCGGCGTTCCAACTAGCCCGGATCGCGGCAAGTAGCCCACAGCATGTGTGAAGTGGCCGTTCGTACTGTCGCCAGATTGAAATACGCAAGCGGCCAACTGACACCGTACCCGTTGCGAGGACTACAGCCAAGAGCCGGCAGCCGCCGCCTAAAATATTGTTGCGTCTCCGCTCCAAATCCTTATTTTTTTTATTTTTCATTCGAATGGTTTTTGCGCGAGGGGCCTTGTCGGCATTGCGATTTACAGATGCCTTGGTTTTATAGACTATTGAAAAATGGGGCTCTTTTAGAATAATTGTTGTAGTTATAGTGCGCACTTTATCGCAAATTGCAATACTTTATTACTTTTGCAGCATGAAAACGCACACACGGAAATATACCGCCCAACGATGTTGTTGATGCCTACGCCTCACAACCAGCTATTTCCATACGTTTTACATAAATTTTCGAAAACATGAACGCCTCGAGTAACTCGTTATTCATTTACAATACCCTTAGTCGTAAGAAAGAAAAGTTTGAAGCCCTACACGCGCCTTTCGTGGGCTTATACGTGTGCGGGCCAACGGTGTATGGCGATCCGCATTTGGGTCACTCCCGGCCTGCTATTACTTTCGACATTCTGTTCCGTTACCTCAAGTACCTCGGCTATAAAGTGCGCTACGTGCGCAATATTACCGACGTGGGGCATCTCGAAAACGACGAAGATCAAGGCGACGACAAAATTGGAAAAAAAGCGCGACTCGATCAGCTAGAACCGATGGAAGTGGCTCAGTACTATACAAATCGCTACCATTTTTTTATAAATAAACTCAACGTACAAGATCCGAGCATCGAGCCTCATGCCTCGGGGCATATCCTCGAACAACAACACCTTGTACAAGAGATTCTCGACAACGGTTTTGCCTACGAAAGCCAAGGTTCGGTCTATTTCGATGTGCCGAAATACAATACCCAGCATCCTTACGGCATCCTCTCGGGGCGTAACGTGGAGGACATGCAGGCCAATACCCGCAGCCTTGCCGGCCAAGACGAAAAACGTAGTCCGCTCGATTTTGCACTTTGGAAAAAAGCTTCACCCGAACATATTATGCGTTGGCCGTCGAAATGGAGCGATGGTTTTCCGGGTTGGCACCTCGAATGCTCGGTGATGAGCCGCAAATATTTGGGTGCAGAATTCGACATTCATGGTGGTGGAATGGATTTGCAGTTTCCGCACCACGAATGCGAAATTGCCCAAAACACGGCTTCTAAAGGACACAGTGCTGTGCGCTACTGGATGCACAACAACATGATAACCATCAATGGGCAGAAAATGGGTAAATCGCTCGGCAACTTTATCACCTTAGAGCAAATGTTCTCTGGCGACCATCCGTTGTTGGCGCAAGCATACAACCCAAGTACCATTCGTTTTTTTATACTCCAAGCGCACTACCGCAGTACGCTCGATTTCTCGAACGAAGCCCTACAAGCTGCCGAAAAAGGTTTCAAACGCCTGATGGCTGCTTGGACAACGCTAAAGAAAATTGTGCCAGCCGCGCAAAGTTCAGATGAAGTGAAGGTTGCCGAAATTTCGCAACGTTGCTTCGATGCCATTGCGGACGACTTAAACACACCGATACTGATCTCGGAACTTTTTGATGCGGTACGCGTTGTGAATTCGTTGGCCGACGGCAAAATGCAAATCGCTGCTTCGGATCTCGAAACACTCCGCAAGCTCTTCAGATCGGAAGAGCACACGTCTGAACTCCAGTCA
>JBDKHP010000017.1:0-8548 GCA_039797645.1 Bacteroidota bacterium | reverse complement strand
TCGCAACTACCATCGTAAGTTTCCTACCCGTATTTGCAATGGAATCGGCGGAAGGTAAGCTTTTTCACCCTTTGGCCTATACCAAATCTTTCGCACTGATTGCCGCCTTCGTGTTGGGCGTAGTCGTATTGCCAACCTTGGTGCATATTCTTTTTAATGTGAAATTCGATACAAAAAAGATCAAACGTATTTGGAATGGAGCACTTATCGTTGCAGGTATTTCGTTTGCTATATTCTGGAATTCATTGCCCGCATTGGCGTTGGTGGCTGTGGGGCTGAACAACTTGCTCGATTTTCGTTGGGCAAAAGTCCGCTCGGAATTTCCGAACTATATCAATATTGCCATTACCGTTTTTGTGGCCATGTATTTCCTTACCAAGGAATGGTTGCCTTTGGGTGCGCATCAGAGTCTTCTAGTGAACTACCTTTTTGTACTGGTTCTTATTGGCGTAATTCTGGCTTTGCTGATGACGATGGTGCATTTTTACGAAGCCATTTTGAATTGGGGACTGGAACATAAATGGAAATTCCTGACACTCCCCGCCCTTACACTCGTATTTGGCGTCGTAATCTGGTTGGGCTTCCCTCAGATATTTGGCTTTACTGCCTCGGGCTTAGAGGCTATTGGATGGAAAAATGTGCGACAAACGGCCTTTTGGCAAAAGTCTAGCGCGTACTTTCCTGGTATTGGCAAAGAGTTTATGCCCTCACTCAACGAGGGTTCGTTTCTGCTGATGCCCACAAGTATGCCCCACACGAGTATTGAAAAAAACATCGAATATATTGAACTGCTCGACAAACGTCTGGGCGCTATTCCCGAAGTGGAATTAGCCGTTGGGAAATGGGGGCGTGTCAATTCGGCACTCGATCCGGCTCCTGCCCAAATGTTCGAGAATACCATAAACTACCGCAGCGAGTATAAGCTCGATGCCAACGGCCACCGAATGCGCTTTAAAACCGATAAGTCGGGGAGCTTTGTGCTCATCAACGATTCGGTGTACAATCCTACGAATGAGGGTTTCCGTATTGTCCCAACGGATAGTCTGATTGCCGATCCATCGGGAGAATACTTCCGCCAGTGGCGCAAACAAATACGCAAGCCCGACGATATCTGGAAAGAAATAGCTAAAGTGACCCAGATACCTGGACTCACCGCAGCACCCAAACTGCAACCCATCGAAACCCGATTGGTGATGCTTTCTACGGGGATGCGTGCACCGATGGGACTCAAAATCTTTGGCCCCGATCTCGAAACAATCGAAAAAGCAGGTTTGGAATTCGAGAAAGCCCTCAAAGAAGTGCCCTCGGTAAAAGCCACAACCGTGTTCTACGACCGAGCCGTGGGCGCTCCCTATCTGGAACTACGCCTCAACCGCGAGGCCATGTCGCGCTACGGAATGACAGTGGCCGACGTACAAGAAGTGCTGCAAGTTGCCATAGGCGGAATGTCGCTCGGCAACTCCGTCGAAGGCCGCGAACGTTTCCCAATTCGAGTACGTTATGCCCGCGAACTGCGCGACAATCCAGAGGCAATGAAACACATTCTCATTCCGAGCATGAGCGGCATCCAAGTGCCACTGGGCGAAATTGCCGACATCACCTACACCCGAGGCGCACAAATGATCCGAAGCGAAAACACCTTTTTGGTAGGTTACGTAATATTCGATAAACTTGAGAGTAAGGCCGAAGTCGATGTGGTAGAAGAAGCCAACAAAATATTGCTTCAGAAAATCGACAATCAGGAACTCGTTTTGCCCAAAGGCGTAAGTTTCAAATTTGCAGGCAACTACGAACAACAGCTCCGCGCCACCAAACGCTTGAGTATCGTAATACCCATAAGCTTGTTTGTAATACTCTTGCTTTTGTACTTTCAGTTTCGCACCGTTACAGCCTCGCTGATTCACTTTTCGGGAGTATTTGTAGCCTTTGCTGGCGGCTTTATCATGCTTTGGTTATACGGTCAACCTTGGTTTCTCAACTTCTCCGTTGCAGGTTTGCCCATGCGCGAGCTGTTTCAGATACACACCATCAACCTGAGTGTCGCCGTTTGGGTCGGGTTTATCGCACTCTTCGGAATTGCCACCAACGACGGTGTAATCATGGGCACCTACATCCATCAGGTATTCGAGCAGCGTAAACCTAGCACCATTGCCGCCGTCCGCGAGGCCGTGCTACTTGCTGGTTCCAAGCGCGTTCGCCCAGCCATAATGACAACCGCCGTCGCCGTAATCGCCCTACTTCCTGTGCTTAGCTCCACCGGAAAAGGCGCAGACATTATGGTCCCCATGGCAATCCCCACATTCGGCGGAATGCTCATCCAAGTAATGACGGTATTCGTAGTACCCATATTCCAGTCAGCATGGCGCGAATGGGCCATTGGCCGCGAACAAACACCCCACAACGAACCCACAAACACAGCAACCGATGCAGACTACACTATATAAAACACTCACAACCGCTCTGATGCTGATGGTCTTCTACCAACAGCCAAAGGCACAACAAGTTGCCGACTCCTTAGAACGATACCTCCAAGAAGCCGCGCAACACAACCCCACAGTGCAGCAACGCTACAGCCAATACCAAGCCGCCCTGCAACGTACCGAACAAGTTGGCATCTTGCCCGATCCGCAGCTAAAAGCAGGCGTCTTCCTCAGCCCCATGGAAATCATCAGTGGCCAACAAGTCGCCAATTTCGAACTCATGCAAATGTTCCCTTGGTTTGGTGTGTTGCGATCTGCCAAAAACGAAATGACCCTCATGGCCAAAGCCAGCAACGAACAATACCGCGACGCACAAGCCCAAGTCCGCTACGAAACGAGTCGCGACTGGAACGCCCTAAAACTTGGCCAACAGCAAATACGCATCACGCTCCAAAATCTCGAAATACTTCACAGTCTCGAACGCTTGGCGCTGAGTCGTTTCCGCGCAAGCAGCAGCAATGCCAGTCCGCAAGCCATGTCGGGCAATGCCATCGTACGTAGCAATGCAGCCACTTCCACAGGGAGCACAATGGGGAGCATGGGCGCAGGCGGAGCTGTCACACAAAACTCCAGCCCCAAAATGCAAAGCCCCAGCATGGGAGCAAGTTCTAGCGGAAGCAGCCTCGCCGACATCTACCAAATACAGATACAAATTGCCGAACTCGAGAACAACCTCGAACTACAACGCGACGCCCTACGCAGCGCAAGCAGTCGTTTCAACCACCTGTTGGGGCGCAACCCCGAACAAGAACTCACCTTACCCGATACCCTTGTAGCCCGAGAATTAACCCTTAATACCGAACTTCATGCCGACAGCCTCGTAGCCCAAAACCCCATGCTCAGCATGACGCAATACGAGCTACAATCCCTCGACGCCCGCGCCCTTATGGCACGCCGCATGAGCTACCCCATGATAGGCCTCGGCCTCAACTACGCGCTCATCAACCCGAGCGAAATGTCCACCTCGCCCATGAATGGCCGCGACATGATAATGCCCATGCTCACCCTCACCCTGCCCATCTACCGCCACAAATACAAGGCGCAACAACTCGAAATAAACCACCAGAAAGAGGCCGCCGCGCAAACCCTTGTAGCCACCCAAAACGCCCTGAGCGACCAATACACCGACGCCCTACAAAGCTACCGCGACGCCCAACGTCGCATCAAACTCGCCCGCCGACAACGACAATTGGCCGAACAAAGCCTCACGATACGCACCCAGAGCTACGCCACAACCGGCGCCCAACTCACCGATTTGCTCAGCCTACAACAGCAGCTCTTAAGCTACCAACTCGCCGAACTTCAAGCCATTGCCGACCAAAACACCAGCCTCGCTCTCATAAACCGACTACGCGGCACAAGCCCCGAAACCCAAACCCAATGAAAAAAAGAAAAAAAAGAAAAATTAGGAGCGGAGACCCAACACCATCTTAGGCGGCAGTCTCCGGCTCTTGGCTGTAGTCCTCGCGCACGGGCACGACACCACTTGGCCGCCGACGTTTTTCAATCCAGCCCCTGCACCAACGGAAATTGCATCACGTCGCTGTGGGCTACTTGCCGCGATCCGGGCTAGATGGTGCCTGCGGTAGTCATCTGCCACGCCGGCGTCAATAGGGGCTGGCGGCGGTTGGCCTTCGGCGTAGCACCAAGCCCATACCATCTGGCCCCAGCCCCAGTCTCACAAACCGACGCAACAAATCCGAACAATATCAACAAACCAACAAGTATCAAACTTTAGCACCATACACATGAAAACCATTTTCCAAAACACCTACCTACGCTACACCCTCGTAGCCCTGGGCAGCCTATTCCTTGGGTGGATACTCTTCCACACACCCGCCAAACCCGTCGCCCACACAGATTCCGACAGCACCCACACAAGCAAAGCCTCCGCCCCCGAAGTTTGGACCTGCGCCATGCACCCCCAAATACGGCAGCCCAAAGCCGGACTCTGCCCCCTCTGCGCCATGGAACTCGTACTGCTCAACACATCGGGCACAGTCGCCGACCCCGCAGCCATACAGCTCAGTGCCGAAGCCGCACAATTAGCCAACGTACACACCTCAACCGTCGTACGCCAAGCCGCCGTAAAAGACCTCCGGCTCTTTGGCAAAGTACAAGCCGACGAACGCCGCATACAAAGTCAAGTCGCCTACATCTCGGGGCGCATCGAAAAACTACGCGTCAATTTCACAGGCGAGCAAGTACACAAAGGCCAAGTACTTGCCCAAATCTATTCGCCCGACCTGGTCACAACCCAACAAGAACTCCTCGAAGCCGCAAAAATACAAACCAGCCAACCAGCCATTTACCTCGCCGCCAAAGACAAATTGCGTCAGTGGAAACTCACCGAAGCCCAAATCAAAAGCATCGAACAATCTGGCAAAGTCCTCACCTACTTCGACATTGTCGCCACCACATCCGGCATTGTAAGTACCCGCCGTGTCAACACAGGCGATTACATCAACCCCGGCACGGTGCTTTTCGAAATCACCGACCTTTCCCAACTATGGGTACTCTTCGATGCCTACGAAACCGACCTGCCTTTTATAAACCAAGGCGATCTGCTTAATTTTACTGTACAAGCGCTGCCCGGACAACAATTTTCGGGTCGTATTGCATTCGTAGATCCGGTGGTCGATGCCACCACACGCGTATCCAAAGTCCGCATCGAGATGAACAACAGCAGCGGCAAGCTCAAACCCGAAATGTTTGTGGTGGGCGAACTAAAAGCCAAGCTCAACGCCTATCGAAATCAAATAATCGTACCCCGTTCAGCAGTATTGTGGACAGGCAAACGCTCCCTTGTGTACGTAAAGCAAGCCAATACCGACGAGCCAATATTTAAGGTAAGAGAAGTAACCCTTGGCCCAATGTTAGGCAGCAGTTACGTAATAGAATCGGGGCTTACCGAAGGCGAACAGATTGTAACCCAAGGCACTTTCAGCGTAGATGCCGCAGCCCAACTCGAAGGCAAGCCCAGCATGATGAACCGCGAATCGGCCTCCCAAGATGCCAATCCACAAATGGAAGCCACGCCCAAAATGGACAATTCCGACAAAAGCACAACAAGCCAATCTACAACCGAAGCATCTATGCACAACATGGCTGCAATGGGTAACCCCACCCAAAAACAAGCGCTCAAGCAAAGTAGTTTAAAGGTATCGGGCAATTGCGATATGTGCAAAGCCCGTATCGAAAAAGCCGCAAAATCAGTAACAGGCGTCACCGAAGCCGTTTGGGACGCAAAAACCAAACAATTAAACCTCAAATTCGACAACCAAACCAACAGCATATCCATAGAAAAAGCAATCGCCACCGCTGGCCACGACACACCACACCACAAAGCCTTGGGTACAAACTACAGCAAACTCCCGGGCTGTTGCAAATACCGCGATTGACGCAAACAAAACATCCAATATAGCACTTCAT
Organism: Bacteroidota bacterium; assembly: GCA_039797645.1. Classification (GTDB taxonomy): domain Bacteria; phylum Bacteroidota; class Bacteroidia; order Bacteroidales; family JBDKHP01; genus JBDKHP01. Next base: position 2,636 of record JBDKHP010000017.1, on the reverse strand, counting down.
CAATAAAGCCGAGCTACATTCCGATGCAGCTCGGCATTATTGAATTTAGATACGTTCTCAAAAAAGACCAAAAAATTTATTCAACGACGGCGTACATCAAGCACAATCCCAGAGTTGCGAAAGACTCAGATCCGAAACTTTTTCTTAAATTTGTGGTGTCAGAATCATTCTGATGCACACAGGGTTACAAGCACACAAGCTCCTCTATTTCAAATAAACTAGGGGGCGGGAATGTAATTTACATCAATTCTAGTACGCCACACACAATGGAAAACGTATCGCAACAAACCAACGAACCTGAGTATCTGATTATACCAAATCCGATATACGATGTAGTTTTCAGGTACTTAATGGAGGATCCAGGAAGTGCTATGATTGTGATTTCCACACTGATTGATGAGAAAATAATAAAATTGCATCTGGAGCCCCTAACGCATACCCAAAGGAACGACAGCCCTTCCGAACTTGAAATTCCAGATCCTAAAACAAAAGATGATATTAAATTATTCCACCTCGATTTTACGGCAACAGTCGAATTGCCTGATGGTTCGGAAGAGTTGATCATGATAGAGTTACAAAAAGCAAGTGAGCCAGATGACATCTTTCGGTTTAAACGTTATATCAGTAAGAATTTCCAAAAGAAACAAGAAAAAGAAATAACAAACCCGAAGACTCAGGCTATTGAAGCCGTGAACAAACCCATTCGCTTAATCCCAATTTTTATTCTGAATTTTAGAATTGAAAATGAGATAAATGATTTATTGATAAAGACCAATCGGATAAAAACAGGTGTTTTCAAAAATAAAAATCTGGAAAAACACAATGAGTTTATCGACAATTTGAGCTACGATATTTGGGTGGTGCAACTACCAAACCTACACAATGTAGATGAGAATGAGTATAACGAAGATCCATACAAACAGAAATTATATACCTTGCTGAAACTATTCGACCAAAAATCGAAAATCAAAGACAACGAACACCGTTTGCGCATTATCCGAAAGTTCTTTCCTGGCTTTTTAGATCGTGTCATAAAAAGATTGCAAGCGGCAGATAGCGACAATCCGAATTTAGAGGAACAAATGTTTGCCGAAGATGAATATTTGAAGGCACTCGTGGACAGGGACAACAGAATAAGCTTTTTGGAAGAACAACTCGATAAAAAAGACAAAGATATAGAAGCCAAGAACAAAGATTTGGAAGAAAAGAACCGAGATATAGAAGCAAAAAACAAAGCATTGGTTGATCGTGAAATGGTAATTATGGATTTTGCACGTACATTGAAGGATTCTGGAGTTCCGTCTCTTGAGATTCATAAAAAAACTGGCTTGCCGATTGATGTGATCGAACAACTATAAATTGGATCAATACCAGAGCCTATTGGTAGTAGGATAGGGTTTGTGGTGTATGTGGCTAATTAGGCTTCATGGCCGTAGGCCAACTGGTTGGTTTGCCCCCGCGTACTTACGGCGTGGGTTTGGAAAGTGCCGCACGGCCTAGCCCGGATAGTAGCGGTAGCCCACAGCGGCGTGATACTGCATCAGCAAGCTGACGGTATTCATTTGAAATACAATGGTTCCCAGTTGATTTCGTACCCGAACGCGAGGACTACAAGCGGATAGCCGGCAGCAGCCCTCTATTTGAAAAGTTTTGCTCCCGCTCCTTATCTTTATTTTTTTTCTTTTTATACAGGCTGGTATTCGGAAAGGGCAAGCACTGCGGCTGGGTTTATGGCCGAAGTGCTTGTGTTTTTAGAAGTTCTTGATGAAAATTAGGAAGATAACTCCTAAGACAATGCGGTAGATTCCGAAATGGATGAAGCCATAACGTTCTACGATTTTTAGGAAGATCTTCACGGCAAACCATGCGGTTACGAAGGCAATTACGGATCCGATACCTAATAACATGAGTTCTTGACTGGTGAACTTTATTGGGGTTTTGAGTAGATCGTAGCCCGAGGCGGCGAACATTGTGGGTACGGCGAGTAGGAACGAAAATTCGGTTGCTTGTTTCTTGTCGAGGCCGTTGAATACGCCGCCTACGATGGTGGCTGCGGCGCGTGATGTGCCAGGTATCATGGAGAGGCATTGCATCAGACCGATGTAAAAGGCGTTTTTGTAGCTGATGTCTGCCAAATTTTCGGTTTTACTTTTGGTGTTTACAACACGCTTGTCGATGAGGATGAGTATTATACCACCTACGATGAGCGATATGGATACAACCGTGGGGTTGAACAACAGAGCTTTGATGTATTTATACGCCAAAAGCCCTACAACGGCTGTGGGCAGGAATGCGGCCATGAGTTTGAGGTAGATGTCGATGCCTTGCATGAAGCGTTTGATGTACATGAGGGCAATGGCCAGAATTGCGCCCAATTGTATGGCTATTTCGAAGGTTTTCACAAATTCGTTTTCACCGATATTCATGGCTGCTGATGCGAGAATCATGTGTCCAGTGGACGATATGGGCAAAAATTCAGTAAGGCCTTCGATTATGGCCAGAATGATGGATTGGATTAATGTCATGTCTTTTTGTACTTGTTTTTATAGCTTTTGTTTGTTGATCCGCCGAAAGTAGGTTTTCTGTGGGATCTGGTTCTGGCTTTTGGGTTGCGTGGGTTTTGGCTTGGCCTGTGG
>JBDKHP010000016.1:0-2800 GCA_039797645.1 Bacteroidota bacterium | reverse complement strand
TACTTGTTTAGAAGCTTCGGCTTCCATGAGTTGCTGAAGCTCTGCCTGTGCAAAACCGTCGCCAAATTTAGTTTTAGCTTCTTGTTCATTGAAGGGAGCAACAACCTTTGTGCCCGTTTTGGGCGAACCACACGCGACTATAAGTAGGATGGAGATGGCGACAGAATAGAGTATCTTAGTCATGGTCTAAATATTTTTGTTACGTTACGATGCGTACAAGTTATGGAAAATGTATCGAAATTTTAGTGCCAAAAAACCGCAATTATCGTTTTGCAGTACAAATTTCGTGCAGTTGTAGCAGCGATTTCTCTGCTGCTGTTCCCACAACGATACAATCTGCGCCCGCAGCATAAATTTGCTCTGCCTGCTGGAGCGTACGGATGCCTCCGCCCACGATTAGCGGCAGTTGGGTATGTTGCTTCACCGCAGCGACTGTATGTGGCGAAACACTTTGCTGTGCGCCACTGCCCGCTTCGAGATAAATGGTTTTCATGCCTAAATATTTCCCCGCAAGTGCGGTTGCTACGGCAATGTCGGGCTTGTTGGCAGGAATGGGCTTTGTATTGCTGATGTATTCTACGGAACTTACGGCTCCCCCATCTATCAGGATATAGGCAGTGGGTATAATGTCGATTTCCGAGTGGTAAAGTATCGGAGCCGCGTGCACGTGTTGGCCTATCAAAAATTCGGGGTTTCTTCCCGAAAGTAAGGAAAGAAACAAAATGGCATCAGCCTGATTGTCAATCTGGAGGGTATTACCCGGAAATAGTACCACTTTTTTTGTGGTAATGCTTTTTATTTGTGCAATAACCGGACTAATCGGTTTTGCTAGAATGCTGCCCCCTACGAAGATAAGGTCGATAGGCCAATCTTTTATTTCCTGCAAAAGCGTATTTAAACTGCTTGTGGTATGCTTATCGGGGTCGATGAGCAAGGCTAAGCTTTTCGAGCCAAAATAATTCTGGGCAATGTTTACTGACTTGTCCATGATAAAATGTATGCGCCAATGGGTGTATGAAATACCTCCCAAGTAGCTGGATGTGTATCTATATTCGTTCTTAACTCTAAACTATGGTTTCTAAGTTCTTGCACTTGCATTTCGACTTTAAAATCGACACCTGTTTGCCCTATAGCTTTATATACAGCTTCTTTTGCACGCCAAACTTGTCCTTCAAAAATTTCGTCCGGGAAATTGTGTGGACGCAAAGCTAATTCTGTTTCACTGATGTATTTAGGAGCAACTGCCGCAAATTTTCTGTCGTGTCGTTCGGTGTCAATTCCCAAATACTTGCCTTGCCCAATTGCAATAGCCACGAATCCATCGGTGTGCGTAATGGCCAACTGCTCCGAACCATGTGCCAATTGTGGTTTGCCCGATGGCAAATAGACAATACGGTTACTGGGCCGTATTTTTGAAAGGATATACCTTGTAGCTAACCATTCGGTTCTGCGTCGTCGTACGCGTATTTTAGCGTATGTGAGTAATTCCTCGGGGTGTAAGATTACTGAATTTTCCAAATATTCTAAGGACGGTAGCTCATTGAGGTAATAAAGCGAAATGCCATCTTTAAGGCTAACTTCCTGAATCATAATGGCGGAAGTTTTTTCCATTCTAAAGATTCTATCAATCTTACAATATCGGCGTTGAGGAATTTCACGACAGGAGCCAATGAGTCCTTGTTGGGGTGTACGCTGAAATACAATGCGCCACGAAGGTAGTGTTTGGTGCTGTCAGTAAGGAAAAATTGTTTTGGCGAAGCTGCATTTCCTTGAATATCATAGAGCAAACCGTACACCTTTTTGTCTGTGTCTGCATAAACGCTTTCGCCAATAGCATCGGCTTTTACCGAATGTTTATAGGCCAGGGTGTAGGTTTCTTCGAGTATTTTGTCTATATCGGCATCAATAAATTTATAGGTAAAATGTATCGATGCATTGAATTTTGGGAAATAAATATTCACCCAATATGCTTTTCCTTCCTCTGTTGTGCTGCACTGAATCTCTGAATATTTTGGGTAATCGAAGCTGTATGGGAATGCACTATCGAAACGCTGATAACTTTTTTCGGGCAGGTCGATACGGAAATACCCCCTTGGGCGCGGCGTGAAATTATTATCGCTACAAGCTACTACCACAGATAGTACAAAAATGGGAGCAAGCACAAGCAAAAAAAAGGTCTTGTTTTTCATTTAATCACGGTTACTTTAATACGTTTCACCCTACGCGAATCTGCTTCTTGTATGGTGAATACGAAATCCTTAATGTCAAAAGTTTCGCCTTTTTTTGGAATTTCTCCGTAGGTTTCGAGTATGATACCCGCCAAAGTTTCCGCACCAATATCGTCAAACGTAGAATCTTCCAGACCCATGATTTTACAGAAGTCGTTTACCAAAGTTTTCCCCTCGAAGCTATAGTTCGAGTCATCAATGCGCGTATATATCTGTTCAAGCTCATCAAGTTCATCTTGAATCTCGCCCATTATCTCTTCAATTACATCTTCCATCGTCACCAAGCCCGAAGTTCCACCGTATTCGTCGGTAACAATTGCCAGATGGACTTTCTTTTGTTTGAAATCTTGCAAAAGTTCGTTAATTCTTATGGATTGATGCACAAAAAAAGGCTCACGGATGAAGTGCAGCCAGTCGAAATCGGCGGATTCGTTCAGATGCAGTAATAAGTCTTTGGCAAAGAGTATGCCCTTAATATTATCAAAGCTGCCTTCGTACACAGGAATGCGACTATAGCCCCACTTTTCAATGAACTTTAGAAGATCGTCGTACGCTGTTTCGGTCGAAACAGC
>JBDKHP010000015.1:0-4538 GCA_039797645.1 Bacteroidota bacterium | reverse complement strand
CGGCAAGTAGCCCACAGCACGCGCGGCGTGGCTGTTCGTGCTGCCGATCAATTGAAAAACTACGGCGGCCAAGTGTTGTCGTACCCGTTGCGAGGACTACTGCTAAGAGCCGGTAGCCGCCATTACAAATATTGTTGGGCTACAGCTCCTTATTATTATTTTTATTTTTTTACTCTCGGCTTGTTTTATGGGTTTGGGATTGTTGTTGCTGGGCTTGCGGATATAGCAAAGTTTGCAATTGGGGGCGGTTTTGTAAACTGCGCGTTATTTCCGCCTTTTCGGCTTGGATTTACCCATGTGGCATTGAAACAATCTATTACATTTGGGTATCCTAAAAAAATATCATTATGTTATTATCTACTCATGCCCCTGATAGCGGGGAGGTTTTGCGGCGGAAGGTTTTCGTTACTGGTTGCTTTGATATGTTGCACAGTGGCCACGTGGCTTTTCTGAAAGAAGCTTCTGCGATGGGCGAATTGTATGTGTGTATTGGTTCCGATGAAAATGTGTTTAAGCTAAAGGGGCGGTACCCGATTACGCAGCAAGACGAACGTAAATATATGATCGAGTCGCTTGCGTGTGTGCACGAATGTCGTATTAATTCTGGCTGGGGTATTATTGACTTTTTGGCTGAATTGGATGGTATTCGGCCTGATATTTTTGCGGTGAATGAGGATGGAACGACTCCTGAAAAGGCTTCGATTTGTGTGCAGAAGGGTATTGAATACTTGGTGTTTAAACGAATTCCTCATGCTAATTTACCCAGACGATCTACAACTTCGTTGCGGACGGAGTGTTTGATTCCTTATCGTATTGATTTGGCGGGTGGTTGGTTGGATCAGCCTTATGTGTCGAAATTTTACCCAGGATCGGTTCTGACGATTTCGATAGAACCTTTGGTGGAATTTAATGACCGTAGTGGTATGTCCACAAGTACGCGGCGTAAGGCGATTGAGTTGTGGAAGACTGAAATACCGCGTCAGGATAGGGAACAGCTTGCTAAGGTGTTGTTTAGTTTTGAAAACCCGCCGGGTACGACAATTGTTTCTGGTTCGCAGGATTCGTTGGGTATTGTTCTGCCGGGATTGAATAAACTTAGCTACGATAATGCTTATTGGCCTCATAAAATAGAATCGGTACATGATGATGAGATTTTGGATTGGATTGAGGATCATCTTTTTTTGGTAACGTTGGGGCCGAGACAATCGAGCTACGATGTGTTGAGCCATACGAATATTACGTTTGAAGGTGCTAAGGCGTTGGCTGATGCTGCCGAGAATTGTTGGTCGGCTATTTTAGCCCGCAATCTTAAAAGTTTTGGTGAGAATTTTCGGCTTGCTTTTGAGGCTCAGATAGAGATGTTTCCGGATATGGCTTATGCAGAATTATTTGATGTAATTGAGCGTTACAAAGATAAATCGTACGGATGGAAGCTTTCTGGTGCTGGGGGTGGTGGGTATCTGATATTTGTTTCGGAGGAGAGAATTTGTGATGCTATGCAAATTAAAATTCGCAGAAAGGAAACGTATTAAATGGCTGGTATTAAAAAAAATAGGTCTGGTGGTTTATACACGGATTCGGCAGGTAATAATTACCTTGTGCCTTTTGTACTGATAACGAGTTTGTTCTTTCTTTGGGGTTTTGCGCATGGTTTGTTGGATGTTTTGAACAAACATTTTCAGCTGGTGTTGAGTGTGAGCCGGTTTCAATCAGGTTTTGTTCAATTTTCGGTTTACGGAGCTTACGCGCTTATGGCTATTCCTGCGGGTGTTTTCATGCGGCGTTATGGCTACCGGCTGGGTATTGTGTTGGGCTTGCTGTTGTATGCGTTTGGAGCCTTTTTGTTTATACCGGCTATTGAGATTGCTGAATTTTGGGCATTTTTGGTAGCACTTTTTATCATAGCGTGTGGACTCACAGCATTGGAAACGGCGGCAAACCCTTATGTGACAGTACTTGGTGCTGATTCTTCTGCTGCTCAGCGTATTAATTTAGCTCAATCGTTTAACGGTTTGGGGTGGATTGTCGGCCCGTTGGCAGGTTCGCTACTTATTTTTGATTCGGACGATGCCAATAAATTTAGTGCTTTGGCAATTCCTTATGTGGGAATTGGGGTGGTTGTGTTGCTCATTGCTTTTGCATTTATGCGTGTTAAACTACCAGAAATTGAAGAGGAAAGCAAAGAGGTATGTTCTTCGGGTACAGTACAACGTTCGTTATGGAAACACAAACATTTTGTTTGGGCCATTGTTGCACAGTTTTCTTACGTAGGTGCACAAACAGGTATTAATAGCTTCTTTATTAACTACGTTACCGAAACAATGCCGACAATAAGTGACACAAAAGCTGGGGTTTTATTGTCGGTTGGAGGCATGGGTTTGTTTATGGTGGGGCGTTTTTTTGGAAGCTGGCTCTTAGGTTATGTGAAACCGAATCGTTTACTGGCTGTGTTTGCGTTTATAAATGTGGTTCTGATGTCGGTTGTTATTGCAAATTTGGCGTGGGTGTCTGTTGCCGCTCTTTTTGGAACCTATTTTTTTATGTCGGTAATGTTTCCTACAATATTTGCATTAGGAATCAAGGGGTTGGGGAAACAAACCAAACAGGCTTCCTCTTTCCTCATTATGTCGATAGTTGGTGGCGCACTTTGCCCAATGGTAATGGGTAGAATTGCCGATGTGTATTCAATACAAATTGGGTTCGGAATTCCGCTGTTGTGTTTTGCTGTGATTTTTTACTACGGACTTACGGCCTATAAGCTGAGAGGTATAGCGTATTAAATCAGAGCATTGTGAAAAAGAGCCAATAACGACAGCTTGTTATTGGCTTTTTACACTTGCCGTCTCGGCGTGTATTTTAATATGTTTCGGCCAATACATATTCCCAAACCAAGGCTGCCGCTCCCATTACGCCGGCTAAATGCCTCAGATCTGATATGACAATTTCGGTTTCTCTGCTAATGTTGGGAATACAATATTTGTTAATAGAAGCCTGAATTGGAGCAGTTATATATTGGGCGGCCTCGGCGAGTGTACCACCCACGATAATCAATTCGGGATTCATTAAGTGAATTAGTGTGGCCAAGCCTCTGCCTAGTTCGCGTCCTACTTTAGAAAGAATGTGAATAGAAAACTCGTCGCCGTTGTGTGCGGCTGCCATCACAGATTTTGCGGTAACTTTGTCGATACTTTCTAAGGTGTCGGAAAGAATCGACACCTTACCCTGTCCCAGTCCTTCACGTGCAAATTTGGTAAGCGCCCTTGCGCTTGATATCGTTTCAAGGCATCCTCTTTTGCCGCAAGTGCAAAGTTCGCCTTCTTGAATCATTTGTGTGTGTCCGAATTCTCCTGCAAAACCCGTACTACCTTGGTAAACTTTACCGTCGAGAATCATTCCCAAGCCCACACCCCAACTCACCTTGAGGCACATTACATTTTTACGTTTCTGAGCCAAACCAAAACGGTACTCTCCCATAGCCGCAACGCGTGCATCGTTTTCAATAAAACAGGGTTTGCCAAGTGCACGTTCGAAGCGCAGTAGTAGTGTTTCGGTCTCGTTGTATAAATGTGAGTAGTTTATACCCCGAGCGGAATCAATCATGCCGGGCATATCGATACCGATTGCAACAATTTTCTTTGGGTCAATTGACACTTGTTCAATTACATTCTCTAGCGCATTTTTTACTTTTTCGATCAAGGTATCTTCTTCCGTGAGGATAATAGGAAACTCGCTTATTGGGGCAATTAGCTCGTTGTTGATATTGAAAATGGCTATACTGGTATCAAAACGTGCTATTTCAATTCCGATTACATATTTGGAGTCGCCTTTGAGTCCGAATAAATTGGGACGCCTGCCACCGCTCGATGCCCCCGCACCAACCTCCTCTATTAAGCCTTGGGTTATTAATTCATTCAGTAAGCCAGTTATGGTAGGCGAACTCATGTTGGTGTTTTTACAAATTTCCGGATTCGACTTTGTGCCAGAAGTATATAAATACCTCACGATTTTCTTTTTGAGTAAATATCGTTTCTTTTCAATACCAAGCAGCTCACTAGCAGCCAAGCTTCCTTCTTGTATAATATCGGCTTTCATCTTACTTTATTATCGAATTTTTAAGATCTAGTACCTACCTAAGATTAATAGAGGTGCTGTGTATAATTATATTCAGGAGTAAATCTACGACGCAAAGAAACGCGACAAGCTTACTTGCAAAAGCAGCACAAAGATATTTAAAAATTTTCTAAAGTAGTGTGTGTTTTCTTAATTTCAGCATAAGGTTTTTCGGATACGTCGCAAAAAAAAGGCCAGATTTCTCTGGCCTCGATATTACTGTTTATTTAGGGTAGGTTCAGTCTATAATTACTGCATCTTCAATTTCTGCATTCGGATCTTCAGACACTTCGTCATCTTCAAATTCTTCATTCTCTTCGCCTGGTTGCGAATAATATTTGCCAAAAGTATCACGAATTTCTTGTTCGTCAACAATTACACTCTCAATACTTGCATTCTCTTTGAGCAGCGTTACAATTTTTTGAATA
>JBDKHP010000014.1:0-5181 GCA_039797645.1 Bacteroidota bacterium | reverse complement strand
CGGCACACAAAACTTTTAGGTTAGTAGATAGTGAATACTGATTGTTTAGGGTTAGGCTCAAGCGTGAGCCTTTTTTTTTGCCCAAAATTCCCGTAGAAACCCACCAGAAAGCCATCCACGGTGCAAAGCACAAAACTTCCGAGTCAATATTTCCGAAACCACCCAAATCCAAAAACTTAGCGAACGAAAAAAATAAAGATTAGAAGCGGGAGCAAAACTTTTCAAATAGAGGGCGGCTGCCGGCTATCCGCTTGTAGTCCTCGCAAACGGGAACGACACCACTTGGCTGCCGAAGTATTTCAATCAAACCCTTGTACAAAAGGCCATTACATCACGTTGCTGTGGGCTACCGCTACTATCCGGGCTAGACCGTGCGCCACTTTCCAAAACCACGCCGTAATCAGGTTGGGCAAACCAATCAGTTGGCCTTTGGCCATGTGGCACACGTACTCCAAGCCTACGGCTTGCCTGTAAACCAACTCCCGAAAAACACATAAAGTGTCGGCACGAGACCAAACCCAAGTTCCAACCAAGCTGCAAAACCCCAAAACAACTTTAAACCAAAGGCTCAGATAATCAGTATGATAAGGCACACGTTCTAGACAACAGCTGTGGTGAATTGGGGCAAAAAAAAGCCCTTCTGCAACTTGGTGCAGAAGGGCTCACTGGAATGTTTTTAGGCTTAGTTAACCTCGAATGGTTCAACCGAAACGACAGATTTGTTGTCGCGTTTCTTGATGAATTTCACAACACCATCAGTAAGTGCATACAAAGTATGATCTTTGCCAATGCCTACATTAAGTCCTGGGTTGTGTACTGTACCACGTTGACGAACAATAATATTGCCTGATTTTGCAACTTGTCCGCCGAAAAGTTTTACACCCAATCGTTTACTTTCCGATTCCCGGCCGTTCTTGGAACTACCTACACCTTTTTTGTGTGCCATTTTTTCGTCTTTTTGGGGTTAAGGGGTAACTATATTGCAAGCCATAGCCCATAAACTTACTCTACAGCGAACAATTATGCTGTAATTTCTTCGATTTGAATTTTTGTTAAATACTGACGGTGACCGTTTTTCTTTTTGTAACCCTTACGGCGTTTTTTCTTGAAAACGATTACTTTGTCGCCTTTAAGATGTTCGAGTACTGTTACTTTTACAGAAGCACCTTCTAATACCGGAGCGCCGATTTTTACATCGCCGTCGTTGTCGATTAGGAGTACTTTGTCGAAGCTTACAGTTGCACCTTCTTCGGCTTGCATACGGTGTACAAACACCTTGTTGTCTTTCTCAACCTTGAATTGTTGACCTAAAATTTCTACGATCGCGTACATACTTTTGCTTTTTTGAGGCGGGCATTGCCACTTTGTGGCCTCATGTTATTTGGGCTGCAAAGCTAACAAGAATTTTATCAATTAGCAACTAGCTATGAATGTATTAGAGAGCTGTATGCCTATTTATTCTTACGCGCGTGCGCTATTCAGGAAAGGAAATTTAAAAGCACCGTGTTTTGGCACTGTAATTTGCTTACAGACAGCGCAGACAGTACAGGCGAAAACAATAAAAGAGGCCTTCGCCGTTAATACAGATTTACGTAATTACCATCGAAGCTTGTGCCGCGCAAAGTGCCAGTAAAGACGCGAAGTCGTACGTCTTCGGTTTGGCTGTTCCAGATGCGGAGCTGATAGATGGCATCGTCTTGTACGAGTACTTTGATAGATTTCCCGGCGGGAAGATTGATGTTTTTGATGCTTAAATTACTGTCTGCGTCGATGGCTTGGTCTGTAAGGTAATCGAAACGAATGGCGTATTTGCTGCGGTTTTCGATGCGAAGGTTGTGTATGCCGCTACTAATTGATAGGGCAGATGTTGTGAGATAGCTTCGCGACTCGTCGTTGTTGTTGTTTGTGGTGTTATCGTTGTTGTTTTTGTCTTTGTCGCTTTCGGCTGCGGCGAGGGCGACGTCGGCAAATAGGGCAAGGGCTACTGCGCCAAATTTAATGGCACTGGTGCCGCCTTTAATCTTACGTAACTTGGCTTGGGATAAGCGACTCTGATAGTCGAAAATGTATTCGCTGTATTCGGAGTCATCTACCGTGACACCTTGGGTGGACATACAAGAAGTGAATAAAAGTACAAAAGTGAGGAAAGTGAGAAGTGTCGTTTTCATGGGGGGAGTGTGAATGAGGTTTGTTGGATCTTGTTTTAGTTTATGACGGAAGTCGGTGGTTTTTGGTTGGTGTATTTTTGGTTTTTTAACAATTTTTCCAGCTTTTTGATGCTCTGAAACGCTACATGGCCACAGGCCAAAGTAAAGTTTCTGCCCAAGGTACCTACGGCGTTGCAAGTGGTGCTGCCGTCTCACCTAGCCCGGATAGTAGCGGTAGCCCACAGCGGTGTGATGCGGTGTCAGCAAGCTGATGCTATTCAACTGAAATACAAAAGTTTCCAGTTGATTTCGTTCCCGAACGCGAGGACTACAAGCGGATAGCCGGCAGCCGCCGCCTAAAATAGTGTTTGGCCTCCGCTCCTAATTTTTATTTTTATTTTTATTTCCTTTGGGTTTGAATTTTTGCGCAAAAAAAAGACCCGAACTTTACGGGTCTTTTTTTTGTTTTAAGGATATGGTGGGCGATTACTCTAGTTCTCGGTCTCTAAATCCCATTAGATACAATACTGCATCTAGCCCAATTGTAGAAATGGCGTGTTGTGCGTTTTCTTTTACCTTCGGTTTTGCGTGGAAGGCAATGCCCAAACCAGCGATATTTATCATGGGTAAGTCGTTTGCACCATCGCCTACGGCTACGGTTTGTTCGAGGTGAATGTCTTCTTTGAAAGCAATTTTTTTGAGCCACTCTGCTTTTACTTGTCCGTTTACGATTTCGCCCAAATGTTTGCCTGTGAGTTTGCCATCTACAATTTCGAGGTCGTTGGCAAAAATATAGTCGATCTCGAACTTGCGTTGTAGGTATTTCCCGAAATAGGTGAACCCGCCCGAAAGTATGGCTGTGCGGAATCCGTATTTTTTAAGCGTACGGAACAGGCGTTCTGCACCTTCGGTAATGGGTAAGTTTTCTGCAATGTCTTGCATCACAGATTCGTCTAGGCCTTCCAACAGTGCTACACGTTGGCGGAAACTCTCATCAAAATCGAGCTCGCCGCGCATGGCTGCCTCGGTGATCTGTTCTACTTGTTCGCCCACACCATGGCGGCGGGCTAGTTCTACGATTACTTCGGTTTGAATGAGTGTACTATCCATATCGAAACAGACCAAACGGCGGTTTCGGCGGAAAATATTGTCGGCTTGGAAGGCAATATCAGCTCCAATTTCCTGGGAAATATCCATAAAACTGCAACGCATTTCGTCTTTATTTACGGGTTCGCCACGCACGGAAAACTGAATACTGGCTTTGCCTTTACTGTTTTCTTTGTCTAGAGGCATACGTCCGGTGAGTCGGGAAATGGTGTCGATATTCAGGCCTTGCCGATAAATAACGTCAGTGATTCGCGCAAGCTGATCGGCAGAAATAGTACGTGCGATGAGCGTGATAATATTGCGCTCTTTACCTTGTTGCGATACCCATTCGTTGTAATTGCGTTCGGCTATGGGTGTGAATTTAACGCCCACATTTAATTCGTAGGCTTTAAATAGCAAATCTTTGAGTACCGAAGACGATTCGTGCTCGTGGGGCATCTCGAATAGAATACCCAGGGCTAATTGGTTGTGTATTACGGCTTGTCCAATATCGAGAACATTTACTTTATAGGAAGCCAAGATTTGCGTCAGCGATGAGGTAAGCCCAGGCTTATCGTCGCCAGTAATATTCATCAGTACAATTTCAGTAGTTGCCATATTCTAAATTATCATCAATTTTTACTAATTAAAAAACCAGTCGCGAATCGAACTTTTAAAAACGCTATGCTTTTAAATAAAAAAACAGAAAACGCCCTACCGCTTCAAGGGTAAGGCATGTCCTGTTTATGAGTTGCAAAGTTAATGAAATTAATACATGAACTTACTCAAAATGAAATATCGTAACTGAATTCTGATGCTTTTCTATTCTAATATCGGGTTTGTAATAAGTTGCAATTCCACGCGCCAGCGCTTCGAATAGCTCTAAGTAATCTGCGTCCATTTGGTACTCGAGCCTTAGGGTATCTGAATCGAGCCAATTATATTGAATGTGCGTTTTTTCTGAATTGCTGTTCGGGTTGTGCAAAATTGCGTAAATCCTATCCAATTGTTTGGCAAATTCCTTGGCACTCATTGCCATAATAAACCATGACTTAAAATATTTTGGGGCAAAATCTTTGCTCCAGAAGGCTCCCAGGTGTGCAAAAAAGTTGCGTTTATCCAATCCAATGACTTCGGCACAAACGGAGACAATATCTACCACCGAGGCTGGCTTGCTCAACTCAAGTTCGTCAAAAGTTGTTACACCCAACCGGTTACAGCAGATTTGCCATTTTGCATCGCCAAATTGCAACTTAACCATATTCTCAACACAATCAACTAAGGCTTTTTTCATCGTCAAAAAATCAATTATTTTCAGCCAAATTTATTTACAAAATATCGAACCTGTTTGTTGGTATCGGCTCAGATTATGGCCAATAACCTATTACGTATTTTCAGCTTATGCTGGTTGTTAGTACCTTACATGAACAATACGACATAAATATAGTTGCACAAGCTTCACGAATATTGTGGATGCAAGTTACATTTTTAGTGCCATTCTTCCAGAAAAAATTAAGGACGTATGCTACATTGGTTTGGGTTTTTTAAAAATTGACAGGTTGACCAGCCCTCTGGACTGAAGAAAATACTGTATGGATGTTCTCAATACGCCCAAGCCATATTTCACACTTCTGGCCAAATTAATTGAAGATGCGTCGTCAAAATATTTTGTAGGGCAGGTTATTTCTGCGATTTCAAATCCGGCGTAAAATATTTGGGCAAGCATCTGATTGTCAAAGACAAAATCGTCGGAGTTTTCGTGATATGCAATGCCCAAAAGTACATCTTTGGAAAAAGCACGAAAGCCAGTGTGGTATTCTGACAGTTTTTGCCACATCAGCAGATTTTGCGAAAATGTGAGAAAACGATTCGCAATGTATTTGTACAAAGGCATCCCTCCGCGCATTGCTCCACGTCCTAAAATTCGAGATCCTAAAACTACCGGATA
>JBDKHP010000013.1:0-4309 GCA_039797645.1 Bacteroidota bacterium | reverse complement strand
CGACCCATTTGCCTATCGGCGTGCCCAATACGTTGATATGCTGATAAATTCAAAAAAAGCACTCGAAAAGTACGACCTCATTTAAACCCAAGTTATTGAAAACCCTTTTAATGCCAAATTGAAATAAAATACAGTAAATATCTGTTATATTGACACCAAAAAGAAATAATAGATTTCAATCGCTATTATCATTAAAGGTTTTGGCTTTTAAATCGAAAATTGTATCTTTACGTGTCAAAAATTTTCAGACGAACCATAATTAAATAATAATAAATCAGAGACTCATACTCTCGCACTAAATCTATAAGCAAAATGAAATCACTCAAGGAACTACTTGCAGTCAAAATCGAAGAATGGAGACCACGCACAACCAGACTACTCAAAGAATTTGGCGATACCGTAATCGGCGAAATCACCATTGAACAATGTATTGGTGGAATGCGCGACGTGAAAGGCTTGGTAACAGACATATCCTATCTGGATCCGGCAGAAGGCATACGCTTCCGTGGCTACACACTCCTTGAGGTGCTCGATCTGCTTCCGAAACCCGAGGGGAAAGAACAACCTTATGTAGAAGGATTGGTTTACCTCTTGCTCACTGGCGATGTACCCACACAGGCAGATGTAGAATTGGTAGTAGAAGAGTTCAAGGCCCGCAGAACTGTACCCGAATACGTATTCCGTCTGCTCGATGCATTCCCAGAAGATGCTCACCCCATGTCGATGATTTCGGCTGCAGTTGTGGCTATGCAACGCGAATCTGAATTTGCAAAAGCCTACGAAGCAGGTGTAAAAAAACTTAAGTACTGGGAATCAACTTACGAAGATTACCTCAACTTATTGGCACGGATGCCAGAAATTGGTGCCTATATTTACCGCTCGAAATACAAAGGTGGCGTAATTATCCCATCGGATCCGACACTGGATATGGGTGCTGATTTTGCACACATGATGGGCGTAGATGCTCCTTATGATGATGTATCTCGTCTGTACTTCATTATCCACTCCGACCACGAAAGCGGAAACGCCTCAGCACACGCTGGCCACTTGGTAGCATCCACATTGTCGGATATGTATTACGCACAATCGGGAATGCTCAATGCACTTGCTGGGCCACTTCACGGCCTTGCAAACCAAGAGTTTTTACGTTGGTTGCACGGTGTTATGGACGAAATGGGTGGCGAAGTACCTACCGAAGACCAAATGAAAGAATTTGTACTCAAAACCCTCGACGCTGGCCAAGTAATCCCAGGATTCGGACACGCAGTATTGCGCAAAACCGATCCACGTTTTACAGCACAACGCGATTTTTGCTTGAAACACTTACCAGACGATAAAGTATTTGCTTACGTAAACATACTTTACAAAGTAGTACCAGAGATTTTGCTGGCAAAAGGTAAAGCAAAAAACCCATGGCCCAACGTAGATGCTCAGTCTGGTGTTATACAATGGTTCTACGGCGTTACCGAGTACGATTTCTACACCGTGATGTTCGGTATTGGCCGTGCAGTAGGAGTGGGCGCAAACCTCGTATGGGATCGCGCATTGTTATATTCAATTGAGCGTCCGAAATCGCTCACTACCGATATGTTAGAGAAATTAGCTGGCATTAAATAAACAGACTAATGGTTCACAACCAATAAGACTGTCGCCCTTGGGTGGCAGTCTTTTTTTATTTACAAAAGCCAAGACAAGACATACTTCAGCAATAAATCAGTAAGCGCAAGACATCAACTATGCGCCATAGCCTCCACCGGATCCATTTTTGCAGCCGTATTCGCGGGGAATATCCCCGAAAACACCCCAATAAAAATTGAAATACCCAGACCAACCATTACATTTTTCGTAGTCAACGAAATCTCAAAACCCGAAACTTTTGTCACCACAACCGACAAAACCCACACAATAACCAGCCCCAGTAAGCCTCCAAACAACGAAAGCATTACCGATTCCGTAAGAAACTGAAACAACACAAAGTATGTCTTCGCCCCCAAAGCTTTCTGAATCCCAATCGTACGGGTTTGTTCCTTCACCGAAACGAACATAATATTGGCAATACCAAAGCCCCCAACCAAAATAGAAAAACCGCCAATCACCCAACCAGCCAAATTCAGCATAATGAACAAGCCGTCCAGGCCGTTTGAAATCATACTCGTGCGGTTCATCGCAAAATCATCCTCCTCAATAGGTTTCAGTTTTCTATACGCACGCATATTCCGTTGAAGCTCGCTCTCAAGCAATTCCACAGGCACACCAGCCTTAGGTTTGGTCATAATAAACGGATTCAGATTCTCCGATTTTACATTCAGAAACGCCGCCGCCGTGGGCACAGCAAGCAAGCACATATTGTCCATACTTGTATCAATAATACTACTCCCCTCCTGAACGAACACGCCCAGAATTGTCAGTTTTACCCCAGAAATAACAATCTGCTGCCCCACAGGATCCGTATCCGGGAAAAGCTTCTCGGCCACTTTCGAGCCAATCACCACCAAACGCTTACCCGCTTGCATTTCGTAGTCAGAAAAGTAGCGGCCACTTCCAATCTCAAAACTCCGAATATTCGACCAGCCCTCCGTTACAGCCATCACCGCCGTACCGTCCAAAGAACTTTTGCCCGCCTTCACCTGCAAACGCGTAGAAACCACAAAAGCAAAATCCTCAGCAACTTCCGATCGGTGTGCCAAAAAATCCATTTCCCGCATCGTAGGCAACGGACGCTTCATATACTTCCACCACGGATACTCGCCACCCATTGCCCAAGGCCATTTCTGCACATACACCATATCGTCGCCCAGCGATTTAATACCATCGCGGATATTTTTCTCCAACGACGACACCACCGTAAGCACCGAAATAATCGCAAAAATACCGATCGTAATCCCCAAGAGCGAAAGCACCGTACGCAATTTATTCATTCGTAGCGACGACAAAGCCATCTTAAAACTCTCACTATACTGAAAAAAAGCCACACGTATCATAAAGCCAAGTATAAAACACAAAAACTAAACCCGTTCGTCGAGCAGAACCGGCACATTATCCTCAATCCCAAAAACCCGAAAAGCCCGGCCCGTATCCGCCAACATCAACAGCATACGCTCCGTATTCGTGTCCGAAATAAAAATCTGTCCAAAATGATCGTCGCTCACCAAGCGCACAATTTGCGCCACACGTTCGCCGTCGAGCTTATCAAAAATATCGTCGAGCAACAAAATAGGTGGCACGCCCCGTTGCAACTTCATAAAATCGAACTGCGCAAACTTCAAAGCCGCCAGCATCGTCTTTTGCTGCCCCTGGGACCCAATCTTACGCAACGGATACCCATCGAGCTCCAAAATAAGATCGTCCCGATGAATCCCCACCGACGAATACTGCAAAGCCAAATCCTTCTGCAAAGCCCCACGATACAAACCCCGAACATCGCCCTCAAACAACTGAGATTTATACCGAATCCCAATCTGCTCACGCCCCATCGAAATCCGGCTGTAATAATCCTGAAAAATAGGAATTAAATCGGCCACAAACAGCTTTCTTTTTTCAAAAACAAGCTCATTCAATTCCCAAAGCTGGCTATCCCAAATCTGCAACACATCCTCGTTGGGCTTATCCTGTTTCAGCAACGAATTACGCTGCATCAAAGCCCTATTATAGCGCATCAAGGCCGCCAAATACGCACGATCCGACTGCGAAATCACACTATCCATAAACTTCCTACGCTCCTCACTACCCCCCACAATCAGTTCGTAATCCGAGGGCGAAATCATCACAATCGGCAGCAAACCAATATGATCCGACAACTTCACATACTCCTTACCATTCCGTTTGTGCACCTTCTTTTGGCCACGTTTCAGCCCACAACTCACCTCCTCCACAACTCCATCTAAAGAATACACCCCAAAGAGCGAAAAAAACTTTTCGTCGTGCCGTATCGCTTGCGAATCGGGCGCATTAAAATAACTCTTGGTAAGCGACAGATAATACACAGCATCCAGCAAATTCGTTTTCCCAGTTCCGTTGAGCCCCGTAAAACAATTAATTTTGGCCGACAGATCCAGCTCCACCTGCCCATAATTCTTAAAATTAAACACCGTAAGTTTCGAAAGATACACGACTACGAAATTGAGTTAGTAAGTACACAAAGGTAAGAAACACCCGCACAAAACGCCCTTTAGTCCCAAATTAATCGCCCACAAAACCCACAAACACCAGCCCGACAAAAAATAAAAAAAATAAAGATAAGGAGCTGTAGCCCAACAAAATTTGTAAAGGCGGCTGCCGGCTCTTGGCTGTAGTCCTCGCAACGGGTACG
>JBDKHP010000012.1:0-4854 GCA_039797645.1 Bacteroidota bacterium | reverse complement strand
ATTTTCGGACCAACTAAGGATTACGAGTGCCACTGTGGCAAATATAAGAGGATTAGATACAAAGGCATTGTTTGTGACCGTTGTGGCGTTGAAGTTACTGAGAAAAAAGTACGACGCGAACGCATGGGGCATATTCAATTGGTTGTTCCCGTAGCCCATATCTGGTATTTTCGATCACTTCCTAATAAAATTGGCTATCTACTAGGCTTGCCTACCAAGAAATTAGATTCAATTATTTATTACGAAAGATACGTTGTGATCCAAGCCGGTGCTGCTGGAGACAATGGGGTTAAATATTTAGATTTTCTTTCTGAAGAAGATTATTTGAATATTATTGATAACCTTCCGAAGGATAACCAATCGTTACCTGATGATGACTTAAACAAATTCATCGCAAAGATGGGTGCAGATGCACTTTACGATCTACTCTCACGTCTTATTTTAGATGAATTAGCCTATTCACTTAGAGATTCAGCCAATAAAGAATCGTCTCAGCAGCGTAAAAGTGAAGCGTTAAAGCGGTTACAAGTTGTGAATGCATTCCGTGCTTCTAAAGACATCAATAGGCCAGAATGGATGATTGTAAAAGTTGTCCCTGTAATACCACCAGAATTGCGCCCATTAGTTCCCTTAGATGGCGGTCGGTTTGCGACATCAGATTTGAATGACTTATACCGGAGAGTAATCATCAGGAACAACCGTCTGAAACGACTTATTGAGATCAAGGCTCCAGAAGTTATCTTGCGCAACGAAAAAAGAATGCTACAAGAAGCTGTAGATTCGTTATTCGATAACTCACGAAAGTCAAATGCAGTAAAAACTGATGCAAATAGACCTCTGAAATCATTGAGCGATAGCTTAAAGGGTAAACAAGGACGTTTCCGCCAAAACTTATTGGGTAAACGTGTAGATTATTCAGCGCGTTCGGTAATCGTTGTTGGACCAGAATTACATTTGCACGAATGTGGATTGCCAAAAGATATGGCTGCTGAATTATACAAACCATTTATTATTAGGAAACTAATAGAAAGAGGAATTGTAAAAACTGTAAAATCTGCAAAAAAAATTGTTGATAGACGGGATCCAGTTGTTTGGGACATCCTCGAAAACGTATTAAAAGGACACCCTGTAATGCTAAACCGTGCGCCAACTTTGCACCGTTTGGGTATTCAATCTTTCCAACCGAAACTGATCGAAGGAAAAGCCATTCAATTACACCCGCTGGTTTGTACCGCATTTAACGCGGATTTTGATGGTGACCAAATGGCTGTGCATTTACCTTTAGGTAATGCGGCGGTATTGGAGGCCCAAATGTTAATGCTTGCATCGCACAACATCCTGAACCCTGCCAACGGTGCGCCTATTACCGTACCTTCACAAGATATGGTTTTGGGTCTATATTACATTACAAAACCTCGCAAGACATCGCCAGAACGTCTTGTAAAAGGCGAAGGTATGCGTTTTTATGGCCCGCAAGAAGTAATCATTGCTTACAACGAAGGCAAGGTAGATTTGAATGCAATCATCAAGGTAAAAGCTGACGATGTAGTTGCAGGCAAACCAGTCAATCACCTTATAGAAACAACAGTCGGACGTGTATTGTTCAACCAAGTAGTGCCCAACGAAGTAGGTTATATCAATGAACTACTCACCAAGAAATCATTACGTAACATTATCGGGCACGTTTTAAAATCGTGTGGTATTGCAAAAACAGCAAGATTCTTAGATGACATCAAATCATTGGGTTACCAAATGGCATTCCGCGGTGGATTGTCCTTTAACCTTGACGATGTAATTATACCAAAAGAAAAAGACGAGTTGGTTACAGCTGGTTACCAAGAGGTAGAGGAAGTTACTGCAAATTATAACAATGGTTATATTACCAACAACGAACGATACAATCAGGTAATTGATATTTGGACACATACAAACGCCCGCTTAACCAACATTCTGATGAATCAATTAAGCTCAGACAACGGAGGTTTTAACTCTGTATATATGATGCTCGATTCAGGTGCGAGGGGTTCTAAAGAACAAATCCGCCAGCTTTCAGGGATGCGGGGTTTGATGGCAAAACCACAAAAATCAGGTTCTACGGGATCAGAAATTATCGAAAACCCTATTCTTTCTAACTTTAAAGAAGGACTATCGGTACTCGAGTACTTTATTTCTACCCACGGTGCCCGTAAAGGTTTGGCCGATACCGCCCTTAAAACTGCTGATGCAGGTTACTTAACACGACGATTAGTCGATGTGTCTCAAGACGTTATTATCCAACAAGAAGATTGCGGAACACTTCGCGGTCTGGTAGCATCAGCAATTAAAAAAGGCGATGAAGTAGTTGAAACTTTATTCGAACGAATCCTCGGTCGCACCTCGGTTCACGATATTTACCACCCTTCTACAAACGAGCGCATTGTAAAAGCTGGCGAAGAGTTAACCGAAGAAATCTCTCAGAAAATTGAGGATTCACCAATCGAAGAAGTTGAAATTCGTTCGGTACTAACTTGCGAAGCGCGAAAAGGAAGTTGTGCAAAATGCTATGGCCGTAACTTAGCCACAGGCAGAATGGTTCAGAATGGTGAAACTGTGGGTGTAATTGCAGCCCAGTCAATCGGCGAACCAGGAACACAGCTAACACTACGTACATTCCACGTTGGGGGTACTGCCTCGAATATTACCTCAGAATCTACGGTAGTAGCAAAATATGATGGACGTGTAGAATTTGACGAACTACGTAAAGTCGATCACGTTGACGACGAAGGGAACAAGTACTTTGTGGTAATCGGTCGTTTGGCCGAAATGAAAATTGTTGACAAGAACACCAGCGCCACACTCATGACAGCCCTAATTCCATATGGTGCGAAACTATATGTTGATGAGCTCGCTGAAGTTGAAAAAGGGACACTCATCTGTGAGTGGGATCCATACAACGCAGTAATCGTAACAGAGGTTTCGGGTCGTGTAAAATTCGATAGTGTAATCGAACACATTACCTTCAAAGAAGAGTCTGACGAACAAACTGGTTTCCGAGAAAAGGTAATTATCGAATCAAAACAAAGAGGAAAAGCACCAGGTTTCATTATCGTAAACGAACAAGGAGAAGACCTTCGTACCTACAACTTGCCAGTAGGAGCCCACCTCGTAGTAGAAGAAAACGAACGTGTTCGCACCGGACAAATTGTGGTAAAAATACCTAGAAGTGTAGGTAAATCGGGGGATATTACGGGTGGTTTACCACGGGTAACTGAGTTATTCGAAGCTAGAAATCCATCTAACCCAGCAGTGGTGTCAGAGATTGACGGTGTGGTAAGTTTGGGTAAAATCAAACGCGGAAACCGCGAAATCTCAGTTCGTTCTAAAACGGGTGAAGAAAAACGATATTTGGTATCGCTCTCTAAACAAATTCTTGTACAAGAAAACGACCACGTAAAAGCAGGCACTCCACTTTCCGACGGCGCAATTACGCCATCAGATATTCTAGCGATAAAGGGTCCAACGAAAGTACAAGAGTACATTGTAAACGAGATTCAAGAAGTATATCGCCTACAAGGTGTGAAGATTAACGACAAACATTTTGAGGTAATCGTTCGACAAATGATGCGCAAAGTGTTAATCGAAGAATCGGGAGATACACAATTCCTAGAGAAACAAATTGTGGACAAGTGGGATTTTATGGAAGAAAACGACTCCCTGTATGGCATGAAAGTCATTACAGACCCAGGTGGTTCCCCTTCAATGAAAGCAGGTCAGATTGTTTCAGCACGAAGACTCCGCGACGAGAATTCAGTTCTAAAACGTAAGGATATGGATTTGGTACAATCTCGCGATGCAGAACCAGCCACATCTAGCCAAGTACTACAAGGGATTACCCGTGCAGCATTGCAAACCAACAGTTTCATGTCTGCTGCGTCTTTCCAAGAAACCACAAAAGTTCTTAACGAAGCTGCCATACATGGCAAAGTAGATGAACTCGAAGGATTGAAAGAAAACGTAATTGTAGGACACTTGATTCCAGCTGGAACAGGTATGCGACACTATGAAAAAATAATCGTAGGTTCACAAGAAGAATACGACAATTTGCGCAAATAGACACAATCTGTTTTCGTATCTATTTACAGAGGGAGGCCATTGGCTTCCCTCTTTTTTTATAACATCCAAAGCAGAAATACGATACAACAAGCACCAAGAAAGAATCGGACAACACGCAACCACAAAAAAATCTCTCTGATTCGAAAATTATAAAATAAACCATTCGGAGAATAAAAAAAAATAATGTTTAGGAGCGGGAGCTCAACAATATTTATTACGGCGGCTACCGGCTCTTAGCAGTAGTCCTCGCGCACGGGTACGCAATCAGTTGGTTGCCTATGTATTTCAGTTAAACCATTGTACAAAAGGGTATTTCATCACGTCGCTGTGGGCTACTTGCCGCGATCCGGGCTAGTTGAGACGGCAGTACCATCTGAAACGCCGTAGGTACGCAGGGCAAACCTAGCCAGTTGGCCGATGGCCATGAAGCAAATAGTCTGTAATATGGCTGGCGAAAAATCGAGATCCACGAATTGCACCCCATTAAACACAGTACAAACCAAGGTGGAGCTAGAGCAAACTGATCTATGCTGTAGCTGGAATCCTTACTTAGTGATTTGAAATGAGCTTGATATTTTATCTCCATTTTAAACACAATATCAGATTTGCTACATTCATTCTTTCTACCTCAACTTTAGCCTTCAAGGGTCCGCTCAAAAATGCTCTTTTTGCGCACAAACAATTAAAAAAAATCGACTGATAATCAATGGGTTACAATGTGGAAATCTGACAGAATGGACTTTGTAGCGTGGACTACTTGAA
>JBDKHP010000011.1:0-8333 GCA_039797645.1 Bacteroidota bacterium | reverse complement strand
TGACTGCACCAGCAAAATACGAAGCGTAAAAATTCGACAATACCTGTTCAAAAGAATCGATATGAGTTAGTGGCGAATTTAATGTAATATCTTTGAGTTTCATAAAACAAAATCCTAGCTGACGGGCAAGGATAAACGCACGTTGCGAATCGTCGAAATCGGGGTTTATTCTAATCGTTTTGAGATCGCTACCTGTAAGAATGTATCGGAAATTTTCCAGATCAGGATAATCTGCAAGCGACACATAATCAATTATGTAGCCAAATTTGTTTTGTAAAATATCCGCAAGCAGATTAGAGCTAATTATGGCGTTATCTGGCAGTCCAAACTCTTTGATGAACGATTCTGCTGCCAATTCTATCTCCTCGAAATAGTTACCATGTAATTCTTGGTATGAGCGTAGGGCCGTTTTGTAAAAGTGTTCCGTACTTACCTTGAAATTTCGCGAAAGTTCCGTAAGTGTGCTAATAAAAGCACTTACTTTTGCTGGAGCCTTTGATACGATTTCTATCAGTTTACTCAGTTCAATACCAAAAAGATCCAACGGAAATTCTTCAAAAAATCCAGATTGTAACAACTTTCCAATAGGAGCTAGTTTATTTTCGAGTTTGAGCGAAACCAATTCGTCATATCCCACGCTGAGTGCTTCAGAAATGGCTACAATTTTACCTGATTTTGGGTATTTTTTACCCTTTTCTATTTCATTCAGATAAGAAACTGAAAGCCCAGATTTATTTG
Source organism: Bacteroidota bacterium (assembly GCA_039797645.1). Taxonomy (GTDB): domain Bacteria; phylum Bacteroidota; class Bacteroidia; order Bacteroidales; family JBDKHP01; genus JBDKHP01. The sequence goes on along the minus strand of JBDKHP010000011.1, from coordinate 7,595 downwards.
AAAGTTCTGTAAGAGATAATTTCTTCTCAGAGCGTAATTCCTTTACTTTTAGTCCAAAAATGATTCTTATATTTTCCTCACTAATATTCCCCACTGTGTCTGAATTGAAATAAGCTTTCTGCGTATCGATTCTTATGTGCAAGTACGCATAACGGTTTGCAAATGTAGCATAAAGCTAAGGCAAAGCAATACACACAAAGTGAAAAATAATAAAAAAAAGATTTAGCGAAATTTCGCTAACTGAAATTTAATCTCTAATTTTGTAAAGTCTTCAGAAGGAAGGCGTCTCTTTTCACAACATTGGAATAACAACTGTGGGTGCGAGCAAAGATTCTGGCACTAGGAATCTAAGGCATTGAAGTTTGTGGCAAAGCTTCAATGCTTGTTCTCCCGCATATACCACAAAGCTAAGACAATAATCTGATTTTTATAGTACATATTAATTTGTAAATAACTTATTTATAAGTAATTACATTGTATCACTACCCGCCCTTTTACAGCAAGCAATATCAATAGTTCTACCATGCAACCTACCCCCATCAATTTTCAACCAGATAATTTGGGCGATGATCTAGTGAAATTATTGCCACTTGAAGCGGCTAACTACGATGGGCTTTATGCCGTGGCTGCCGATCCGTTACTGTGGGAACAGCACCCTGCAAGCGACAGATATAAGCCCGAAGTTTTCCGATCGTTCTTTGATGCTGCGATTGATTCTGGCACTGCCTTTCTCATTGTTGAAGCCACAACGAACATGATTATCGGGACAACTCGCTTTTACGATTACATACCACAGACATCCAGCATCGCTATTGGCTATACTTTTCTTATGAGAGAATGTTGGGGTGGCGGGTATAATATGGCTGTAAAAAAAAATCTACTCAATTATATATTTAATTTTATCGACAATGTGTATTTTCATGTTGGATCTCAGAATTTCAGATCGCAAATTGCCGTAAAAAGATTGGGAGCTACCAAAGTTCGTGAATACAATTCAGAAACCAATGGAATTCCATTTATTTCGTTTGAATATTTACTTATCAAGAATAATTGGATTTGATTTCTTTATTTCCTGTTTTTTTTGTAACCGATGCTACTTCAGATAAATACGAAGTAGTAGCTAAAAAAAATAAAAATAAAAATAAAAAAAAAATTAGGAGCGGGAGCCAAACAATATTTATATACGGCGGCTACCGGCTCTTAGCAGTAGTCCTCGCGCACGGGTACGAATTCAGTTGGCCGCCTATGTATTTCAGTCAAACCGCTGTACAAAAGGGTATTGCATCACGTCGCTGTGGGCTACTTGCCGCGATCCGGGCTAGTTGTAGCGGCAGCAGCATCTGTAACGCCGGTGTCACTTTAGGCTAAAACTTCTGCTTGGCATTCTGCCATGAAGCATTGAAATGTCTTAATTCTTACTCAGCATCAATCGAAGCTGGCGTATTAGATCGCAAATAGCTGTCAGGTTGGAATCCGATCGCATTTTATTCGCCTGTTTAATTTGGGTATGGTTCCAAATACTGAGCATAGTGCGGGGTTTTGTATGTACTTCGGTTGTTTAGTTGGTAATATTGAGCGAAGCAAGATGCCGCATGGCCATCGGCCAACTGATCGCTATGTTTTTGGTACTTACGGCATTACAGATGAAGCTGCGGCTACAACTAGCCCGGATCGCAGCAAGTAGCCCACAGCGGCGTGATGCAGTTACCTTTTTCTACAAAATTCAGATTGAAATACGAAGCTTGCCAAGTGATTGCGTTACCGTCCGCGAGGACTACTGCTAAGAGCCGGTAGCCGCCTTTACAAATATTGTAGGGCTACAGCTCCGTATTATTATTTTTATTTTACGGGCTATTGAGGCTATCTTCTGGTATGGAACGGGCATATTATTGGTATAAAATGTTCGGGCAAGTGCCAAAATATCACTGCTTTATTGCTTTATTTACGTACCTTTGCGGACTTTAATTATTGGAAAAATGAAAACCAAACAGACAAAACATAAAATAAATATAGTTACCCTGGGTTGTTCTAAAAATCTGGTGGATTCGGAACAATTGGCGCGTCAGATTGATGCGAATGGGCTTCAGGTGGTGCACGATTCAAACGATACGGATGCTAAAACAGTGATTATTAATACGTGTGGCTTTATTGGCGATGCTAAGGAGGAATCTGTGAATACGATTCTGGAATTTGCGCAGGCTAAGGTGAATGGCGAAATTGATAGTTTGTACGTAATGGGTTGTCTCGTTGAGCGTTATAAGAAGGAATTGCGGGCTGAGATTGCTGATGTGGATCAGTTTTTTGGGGTGAACAATATTCAGGAGGTTGTTGAGGGGATTGGGATTAATTATAAACGGGAGCTGATGGGCGAGCGTAATATTAATACGCCAAACCATTTTGCTTACCTCAAAATTTCGGAGGGTTGTAATAAAACTTGTGCTTTTTGTGCGATTCCCTTGATTCGCGGAAAACATAAATCGAAAACTATCGAGGAATTGGTAGATGAGGCCACGTTTTTGGCAGATCGTGGTGTGAAGGAATTAATTCTGATTGCGCAAGATCTTACTTTTTATGGCATCGACTTGTACAAAAAACCGATGCTCGATGTGTTGGTAGAGAAGCTTTCGGATATTCCGGGTTTGGATTGGATTCGCTTGCATTATGTGTATCCGATGCATTTTCCGCCGCGTGTGTTGGAATTGATGCGCCAACGCGACAATATTTGCAAGTATATCGACATGCCTTTGCAGCATATTTCCGACAATATGTTGCGTACGATGCGTCGGGGAAATACCAAGGCTTCGACCTACGAACTGATTAAAATGTTCAAAACCGAAGTGCCTGATATGGCTTTGCGTACGACACTCCTGGTGGGGCATCCGGGCGAAACGGAGGCTGATTTTGAGGAACTTAAAGAGTTTGTGCGTTTTGCACGTTTTGATAGACTGGGTGTGTTTACTTTCTCTAACGAGGAGGATACTCATGCTGCCGAAAAACTTACCGATGATATTCCTGAGGAGGTGAAGGTGGCCAGAATGGAAGAAATTCTCTCTATACAGCGGGATATTTCGCTCGAACTTAACCAAGAACGTGTGGGTAAGATTTTCAAAGTGATGATCGATAGGCAAGAAGGTGCTTATTATGTAGGCCGTACCGAGTATGATTCGCCAGAGGTTGACAATGAGGTACTTATTGAGTCGCGTGAAGATGAGCTTGAAATTGGTGAGTTCTACGACGTGAAGGTTACGCTGGCCGAAGAGTTTGATCTTTACGGCGAATTAGTGGATTAATCGTTTTGTTTGATACTACCATGGGCTGGGTTTTTTCGAAAATTCGGCCTTTGGTTTTTTTGAATTTTGGTAATTAGCCTCGTTTTTTGAGGTTGCTCTGTGGGCAGACGATGTCTGTGTTGTGATTGAATATTGGGATTTTGCTAAAAAGCAACCGATGAATACGTATTATAAAAATATTGAGGAAAAGTTTCTTGCTGCCGATGAAATGATTGAGGTTGGCGACGTGAAAGAAGCGAAGGAATTGCTGGAGTCGATTGTGATGGAGGATCCGACGTATGGCCGTGCGCACAATCATTTGGGCTGGATTTATACCGTGCATTTTAGTGATTATAAACGTGCGGAACGGCATTTAAAACTAGCTTTGAAATATGCCCCAGATTATCCGTCGGGGTATAAGAATTATGCGCGTTTATTGCTCGATTTGAATAAACCAGACGATATGTTGGAACTTATTAATAAGGCTCTGTTGGTTCCAGGTGTAAATAAAGCACTGATGTTCAGGTTTATGGGGGTGGCTGCTGAAATGAAAGGCGATTATAAAACGGCTTACAAACAGTTTCGTAGGTCGCACGAGACTTCGTTTGAGGAGGGTTGGTTCGATATTATAAAAGAAGATTTTAAGCGGTTGCGTAAGAAAGTAGGCCTTGCCAGCTGGCTAGTATTGTGGCTTTTTGTGAAGCGAAACGCATAAAAAAACACCGCTAGAGTAATTCTTGCGGTGTTTAAACATTTTCTATTGAATAGAATGTTCGGGATACAACTAAGCCTTTTTCGAAAGGTGGTTAGCGTATTTGTTTTTGAATTTGTCGATACGACCTGCGGTATCTACAAATGCTGCTTTTCCTGTATAGAATGGGTGAGAAGCACCTGAGATTTCTACTTTTACCAGTGGATACTCAACATCGTCTACCATCACTGTTTCTCTTGTTTTAACAGTAGATTTTGTAAGATATTCTACACCACTGCTTAGGTCTTTAAACACTACCATGCGGTAATTGTCCGGATGAATTCCTTTTTTCATTTCACTTACGTTTATAGTTGCCTACTTAATTTCGCTTTTTAACGGTGGGCAAAGGTAAGTAAATCATTCCATATTCCGATAGTGTACGAGCCCTCTTTTTCTTAATAAAAAAACTGAATTATTTAACGACGCTTGTAATTATAGTTTGCGGCAAGTGCATCGTGCCAGATATTGGGGGAATCGTTTTTTTTATACCTGTTCTGGGCTTATATTAGTACTGAATTTGTGCGGATAGTTTTTTGAGATCAAAGAATTTGTTTGTGCGGTTTTGTGTACTCGTAAATAGTGTCGTGTTTCAAAATAAAAGACTGAATGAAGAAGTATCTTTTTTACTTAGAGCGTCCAGCTCATTATCACTTGTTTAAGCATCTAATTAAGTATTTAATTCGCCAGAAAGATGTGGTAGAGGTGTTGATTTTCCGAAATCCGATTCTCAAAGAATTGATTGATGCCGACGGTATTGCATATTCGGTATTATGGTCAAATCCGTCGGTAATCGCTCCTTCAGGATCCTTGGCCGAAACACTCTTACTTGATGCGACACTACTAACTTATGTGTTGGCACGTAGGCCACATGTTATGGTGAGTACCAGTTTTTGTGTGGCTCATGTGGGTAAAATAACGGGCGTCCGCTCGGTATTGTTTACCGAAGACGATATTAAAGTATTACCACTGTTCAGCAAATGGAGCTATCCGTTTTGTAGCCGTATTATTAGTCCAGATTGTTGCGATAATGGGAAATGGCGCTCCAAAACTGTGTCCCATCCTTCCTACCACGAATTGGCATATTTGCACCCCGATCAGTTTAAACCCAAAGAGTCAGTAGCATCCAAGTATGTAAATGTGTCGGAGCCTTACGTAATTCTACGATTTTCTAAGTTGAATAAACGTTTTGAGAAAGGAGTGAATGGTATTACGGTTGCCATTGCAAAGCGAATTATCCAGACAATTGAGCCATTAGCCCGCATTTATATCTCGTCCGATGTCGATTTAGATCCTGAGTTGGTGCCATACAATTTAAAACTCAAACCAGGCGAGATGCACCATGTAATGGCTTTTGCCAGATTGTTTGTGGGCGATAGCCATACGATGGCCGCCGAAAGTGCAGTACTGGGCGTACCGTTTGTGCGAATCAACGAATTTGTAGACAGATTAAGCTATCTTCGCGAGCTCGAAGCCCGTTATGGCTTGGGAATTGGTTTCTTACCAAAAAATGCAATAAATGCACTGCCATATATTCACCGCGTGTTGTCCGACATAAATACACGCGCCGAATGGGCCGTAAAAAGGGAGCGAATGCTTTCCGAGAAAATGAATTTACTGCATTTTATGATCGAATTGGTAGAGACATATCGCACAAAAGGGCGTTTTTCGTTTAAGGGTACATTTAATAAGTTTTTTAGATGAATATTATTTCTGTAGTAGGGGCGCGACCAAATTTCATGAAAATTGCGCCTTTTATTAAAGCAATTGAGGCTTATAACCAAACAGCCGTAAAGCAAATTGTGCATACACTTGTACACACAGGCCAGCATTACGACGATCGGATGTCGAAGGCTTTCTTTGAGGCGTTGGGAATTCCCGATGCGCACATCAATCTCGGCATTGGCTCGGGCTCTCATGCCGAGCAAGTAGGCTACACAATGATTGCTTTTGAGAAGGTCTTGCTCGATCGTAAACCAGACTGGGTTGTCGTAGTTGGCGATGTAAATGCAACTCTTGCATGTTCCGTTACCGCAAAGAAATTGCAGATAAAAGTCTGCCATATTGAGGCTGGCCTTCGTTCGGGCGATATGTCGATGCCCGAAGAAGTGAACCGATTGGTAACCGATAGACTTTCAGATTTGTTGCTTACACCAGACGTTTTGTCGTCGGCAAATCTAAAACTCGAAGGATCGGCAGATAATCGCGTCGTATTTGTGGGCAATATCATGATCGACACCTTGGAGGCAAACCGCAACAAAGCGCAGGACATAAGCATCGAGTCTATCGTCGAGAATAACTTGCAGGCCGATGTACTACCAGATCTCACCCAGGATTTACCCTTGGCCGTGGTGACACTCCACAGACCCTCAAACGTGGACGACCCGAAAATCCTTTCCGCCCTTGTGGAGTTCTTCGTAAACGACGTCTGCCCACGAATGCGACTCATCTGGACAGTGCACCCCCGAACAGCCAAACAGCTCCAGACTTTTGGTTTGTGGCAACAACTCATGCAAACACCCAACTTGGTCGTGCTGCACCCCTTGGGCTACCACGATATGCTCAAATTAAACATGTCCGCCAAAATCATGTTTACCGACAGCGGCGGCCTACAAGAAGAATGTTCCGTATTGGGTACACCCTGCCTTACCCTTCGTTGGAATACCGAACGGCCCATTACCCTTCGCGAACACGGTGGGGCGAGCGTCTTGGTGGGCAACAACGTAGAAAAAATACGCGCAGCATTCTACGAAACCATCGCTTTGCCACGTACGCCAGACAGCCCACCACTTTGGGACGGCCATACAGCCCAACGCGCATTAGCAGCCATACTCAATTACCAAATCTAGCCAACCGAAATAAAAAAAGCAGCCCCAAAATCGAGCTGCTTTTCATTCCTTTTACAGACACTTTAATCTGCACTTTCTTCCGCACTCACCTCGGCCTTAACCTCTTCTTCGGCCTCGATAAACCCTTTTTCGAGCAACAAGTTGTACCAAGTAAATAAGCGTTTCATGTCAGACGTGTACACACGGCTTTTGTCGTAGTCCGGGAGAACCTCTTCAAAGTAGGCTTTCAGAGCATCGCCAGTAGATTTCGGATCTATTGCTTTACCACCATTTTCTTTGGTGTAAATAGCCTGTAATACCTGCTTCAAAGGCACTTCCTCAGCAGATGTATAAATGGCGATGTCTTCTAAAGCACTGATTTTTGCAGTAGCATTAGCTGGCATACGTTTCCCGTCGATGAGCGATTCTACGATCATTCCACCACGTGTTTTGGCGATTGTCTTATAAAGGCCTCCGTAGCCAGAAATGGCTAAAATGTCTTTCAAATTCATAATTGATTTTTTGTATTGAATATGCAAAAGTAAAAAACGCTTTGTAAAAGTACAAAATTGCGTAAAAAGAGATTTTTCGGAAACTACAACAACAAATAATAAAACCCATTCCAGAAATAAACCTCTAACCACAATCCCTAAAACAAAAAACCACCCCAAAGCACAAATAAAAATAAGGATAAGGAGCTGTAGCCCAACAATATTTGTAAAGGCGGCTACCGGCTCTTAGCAGTAGTCC
>JBDKHP010000010.1:0-3066 GCA_039797645.1 Bacteroidota bacterium | reverse complement strand
CATTCGTGCTGCGGCCAAATTGGAATACGAAATTGGCCAACTGATGTCGTACCCGTTGCGAGGACTACTGCTAAGAGCCGGTAGCAGCCGCCTAAAACATTGTAGCGTCTCAGCTCCTAATCATTATTTTTATTTTTTTCCTTATTTTATTTTTCAACTTGTGTTATTGACGACCTATGTGCTGGTTATTTCGCGAATATCATGTCGTAATTTTTGTGCTTTTTGTGTATAAATACAAAACAGTTCGTACCAATCGTGTAGCATACATGAACTGAGGATTCGGGTGCGGGTGAGGTGGGCAATTTCATCGCGAAATTCGGTATAGCTCATTTCGTCCCAGTTTTGGAGTGTGGCGGGAAAGAGGGCAAATTCGTAGTCGCGATTGAAAGCTTGTCGAAATTGTTGGTGTAGTAGCTCTTGCTGCTGCAATAATCTGGTTAATTGAATATTATTGTCGGTTGTGTGCATGGATCTGTTCAGTTTGTGCAATGTAAATTGAATTGTTGAAGTGAAGGATTGCTGCCCAAACGCATTCCGCGTTGCCATGCTTTACAGGCCAGATCTTTTTTTTGCAATCGGTAGAACACTTGACCTTGGTAATAGAAAAGTTCGGCATCGGTGGGATCCAGATCCATGGCTAGGGTAAGGTCGTCGATGGCGTAATTGTCTGAATGTGTGGCAGTATAGGTTATTCCTCGGGCTTTGAGGTATTTGGCTGTTGTGCGGATTCTGATTGCTTTGGTATAGAATTGTAATGCTTCGAGGTGATAGCTTATTTTGTCGTACACTTGGCCAATTTGGTAGTAATTCTCGCTCGTAGGTGCGCAATATTGGGCATATTGTTGTAGGTAAGTTTCGCAGGAGTCGGGTTCGTTGCTCTGGGCAAATACCAAGGCTTTGGTGTAAAAATATTTGGTGGGACAGTCGTCGAATAGAAGTGCTTTGTCGGCACTTTTACCGGCTTCGTAGGTTTTCTTGAGGGTGAGTAAGAGTTGGGTTTGTTGTAGGTAGAGTGGGGCAGAGGCTTTTGTCTGAATGGCTTTTTGGTTGTAGAATAATGCGTCTTTGGGGTTGTTGTGCTGCTCGTAATAATTGGCCAAAAACAGGAGTGCCGGCCAGTATGCTGCGCCTTGGGCGAGTTCGTGCATGGCGAGTATTGCGTCGGTTTCGCGGCTAAAATTGGCATCGTATTGTGCGCTGATGTACTTTTCTTCTTTTTTGCTAGGTAGGTACTGATCCCAGAATTTTTGCCATTCTTTGTTGGTTTCGAACTTTGTAAATATTGTGTCGCGACTGAGGAGTGTGTAGGGCATTCGGTGGCGGATTTCGAGGTATTTTTTGATTGTGGCCAAGCAATTGGGCACATCGTTGATCTTGGCATATAGCTTGGATAGTAGTATGATAGACGCGGTGGTATTCTGTCCGTTGAGTTGCGTTGCTGCTCGCAGGCTTTCCTGACGGGCTGTGTACCACAGAGCTTGTTGGTAATTACTAAGTTTACTGGTTGTTGTATTTATTACAAGGCTGCTATCTATGTTTTCCGCTTGCACTTGCCAGCGATTTGGTTCTTGATTTTGGCCACTTGCGCGGAATAAAAGAAGTGTGGAAATACAAAAAAATAGGATCTTTACTTTGAAACTTAGGGTCGTATATAAACGCTTGTGGGTGGCTGGTGGCTTTATAGGCATTGATCCGTGTTTTTTAGTTAACTTTGGGTTTGTGAAAAAGCAAAATTATTGTCTTCTATTGGTATGATACGTCGTGTATGTTGTATAATGTCGTTGCTGGTTTTTTTGTGTTCTGGTGCATATTCGCAATTGCATAACATCTCGTTCGAGAGAATTTCGATTGAACAAGGGTTGTCGCAAAGCACGGTATCGTCCATTGTACAAGATAGTTTGGGCTATATGTGGTTTGCTACCAACGAGGGTCTTAATAGATATGACGGTAATAATTTTGTGAATTTCCGTTACAATCCTAAGATTCCCAAAAGCTTACCCGAAAATAATATAACGACGTTGTTTGTAGATCGGTATGGTACTTTGTGGGTAGGTACTGCTTCGCGTGGGCTTTGCAAATATAATCAAAGCTTGAATTCTTTTGAGAATTTCCGAAATAATCCGATGGACGATAAGACTATTTCGGCTGATGGGATTACTGCAATTTACCAAGACAAGGCAGGTTTTATTTGGGTGGGTACGAAAAATGGCCTGAATCGTTACGACCCAAGAAGGCGCAATTTTAAACGTTACTTACCGAATCCGTTAGACAATTCATCGGTGAGTAGCAATAAAATTAACCATATTACTGGCGATAGATTGGGAAATTTGTGGGTTTCTACAGATTATGGATTGAACCGCTTTAATGTGTACCGCGAGGTGTTCTTTGCTTATGTGAATAGGCGAAATGTGTTGAACAAAATCTCTGATAATGTGGTGAATGCTGCGCTTGTGGATACAGGGAATGTGGTGTGGGTAGCTACACAACGGGGTCTTAATAAACTAGATTTGCGGACTAATAAGTTCGAGTATTTTTTTAATGACCCCCAAGATGTGAAGTCTATCAGTGCCAACAACGTGACTTCGCTCCTGAAAGATAAAGATGGGCTAATTTGGATCGGGACGATTAATGGCGGGCTTAATTGTTTCAACCCCAAAACGAAGACTTTCAAAGCATTTTTATATGACCCTGGTAACTCTAAAAGTTTAAGTGTAAACTCGATACTGGATTTATACACGGACAGATCGGGGGTATTGTGGATTGGTACTTTTTTGGGTGGTATCAATAAATGGAATCGCATGAGCGAGGGGTTGGAGACATATCGGAACAATCCGTACGATGTGACAAGTATCAATACGAACCAAGTACAAAGTTTCTACGAGGATTCAGTAGGCAATGTTTGGATTGGGACCGTAGATGGTGGGCTTAATTTCTGGGAACGTAATTTTAATACTTTTGTGCATTATGCTGAGGTTCCAGACGACAGCACATCTTTAAATAATATGCATGTTACCAGTATTTTACGCGATTCTGAAAACAAAATTTTTATTGGGACAGATGGTGGTG
>JBDKHP010000009.1:0-3550 GCA_039797645.1 Bacteroidota bacterium | reverse complement strand
TTTTTATCGCGTATTTTCCGCGAGGCTTTAGAACTTATAACTAGCCGTAATGCCTTGTATGCCCGAGCTACTGTGGTAAAAAAGTTGGTTAAAACTGAATTGAAATTTGCGGCTGCTGAAGGCTAAGCCGAAAGCAAATCCGCTGGCTCCACCGAGGGTGGTTTCTTTTAGTTCGTTGCGTATGCGTGGGTTGTAGCTAGCCATCAGTCTAAAATTCCGACTTGGTGTAAATTCTAAACCGAAGGCAGTATGCAATATGAACTCCCGGTACCATGGGTAGGAACTGCCCGCTGTTGCGCCTTGCGTGGGGCTTTGTGTTTCGGTAGCATCGAAGCCTAGATTCCAGGTTTGCAGATCTACCAGATTCAGGTTGATACGAAAGGGAGCGTGTTCTAACTTTTTGCTAATTCCAATATCTATACCCCAAGGTAGGCTGCTACGTGAGGTTTCGGTGAATGGTTTTATTTGGTAGCCAAGGTTTCTGAAAACTAAACCGGCAGCCAATTTACTATCGGGCGATTGCCAGTACAAACCAATGTCGCTAGACATTGCAAAGGAGCTGTATTGTTCGTAGCTGGAAAGTAGCGCTTTTACGGAAATTCCGATGCGAATTGAGGAGTCCGACAAAGGTTTGGCCCAGGCTGCTGCTACCGCGTTGTCGGTTGCAGAGAAACTTCCCGTCGGATTGTCGTATGAATCCCGCCCCTGAAATTCTCCGTAGCCAAAATGTACGGCGTGTAAAGCGATTGCCCCTACTCTAGTTTGTAAAGTATAATGAGCCGTAAATCGCTGGATACCTGCAAAATAGTTGTAGTACGAGAATTCAACTATTCGGGCATTTAGTGTATCGGTAGTGGCGGGATTGTGCCACGAACTGGAGCTTTGGGCTTCAATCGGGCTGATGTCGCGGCCTGCTACTGCTGCGACTCGCCCACCGAGTCCGTAGCTTAGGTAACTGAAAACATATCTGCCGCCTTCTTGGGCTCGCCCTAGGCTGGCACAGAGTGCAAGAACCAATATGAGTAACGTCTTTTTTTTCATTTTTGATGTGTTGTGGTTGTCGATGCCTAGATCGTGGTCTGTAGGCTTTGCTATTCTTCGTGTAAGGTAGCTAGGTCTGTATCGCGGTACATTATCGCCCTCGGGTGGTAATCTATGATGTTCTGACGCAAAAAGTTGGTGTCGATGTGGGTGTATATTTCGGTGGTAAGAATCGACTCATGCCCGAGCATTTCTTGTACAGCACGTAAATCAGCTCCGCCTTCTACCAAGATCGTTGCAAAGGTGTGCCTAAGGGTGTGCGGACTAATTGTTTTATTTATCTTAGCTGCGTCACCCATCTCTTTTATGAAGGTAAAAACACTAATTCGGGAGAGTCTTGTTCCCCTTTTATTGAGGAATAATATATCGCTAGCGAACTTGTCTATTACCAAATGAGAGCGGTAGTAGCTTATATATTCGGCAATATCTTTCAGGGCTTTTGCACTAATGGGTACTAAGCGTTGTTTGTTGCCTTTGCCTACAATGCGTATAAATTGTTCGTTCTCTATGATTTGGCTTATTTCGAGGTTGCATAGTTCCGTTACACGCAGACCGCAACTAAAGAGGACTTCGAGCAGGGCTTTCTTTCTGTATCCTTCTGGTTTACTCAGATCTATTGTCGAAAGCATCATATCGACCTCCTCTACCGATAATACCACAGGAAAGGTCGTGGGGAGTCGTGGTGACTCGAGGTGATAAGCAGGATTGGTGCGTAACAAACCTTCGAGTATCAAGTATTTATAGAATGCTTTTATCGAGGATAAAGTGCGCGAAAGCGAACGCGCACCTAGATATAACTCTGATGCCCATGCCAAAAAATGCTCAATATCCGTTTGGGTGAGTATCAAGGGTGTGTGTTTTGGCGGATTTATTGCACAGGCATAATTCCCAAGCCTACTTACGTCGTGGTGGTAGGCCTTTATGGTAAGTGGCGACATGGCTCGCTCTAGTTTGAGATAGTTCGTAAATCCTTGAATTGTTTTTTCCCAGTCTGTCATGGATAGGCACTCTTGGTTTTATTATATATTAAATTTGCAAAAAAAACTGTAAACTTATTCACCTAATTTCGATACGATATGAGTATGCATTCGCACAAGACTAATAAGACGATCGCGTTTTTCAAAGGGTTGATAGATAAAGACAACGTCAGTTATCCTTCGGGTGTTGGAAAATGGCTACAACCTGTGCTCAAAGATATTTCTTTTGGCAGAATTGTGGCCGAAATAATTGTTCGTCCCGAAATGATTAATACCCACCAGACCTTACATGGCGGGATGACGAGCCTTATTTTCGACGAAATAATCGGCGCAACAGTGTATTGTCTCGAAAAAGAAACTTCCTTTGTTACGGTAAGTCTCAATGTCGATTTTTTGTCGGCTGCCAAGCTTGGCGATACAGTACGTGTGGCCACAGTGGTACAGAAAAACGGGAATACACTCGTGCAACTCGATGCCAAGATGTACGTTCACGAACGCCTTATTGCAGTGGCTTCGTCGGTACTCGTAAGCACGGGTAAAGCAAAGGTGGTTGTATAGTTAACGTTGTTAAGATGAATTACATGTTGTTTTTTCGCCTAGTTGGAGGTCGTTCGTTTTTTAATTGGAAGCTTAGGGTTTCATACTATACACTTGCAATTCTTTCGGTTTTACTGGCGGGTATTTCACTTTGGATCTATAATTTGTACGTAGAATACCGCAACGACAGTATCTATTCCGATTTTATGCGCAGACAATTAGAGCGAACCACGCAGATGGATGTGCGCTATGCAATGCAAGTAATTAATATAGCAGATTCCAAACTCGAACAAAACATTAAGCAATTAGCCGTAGAACGCACTACCACTCTGGCAAATATAATGCTACTTGTGGGGAACAAAAAAATTGCAAATGAAACTAAAAGTAAAATTACCGAACTTTTTAAAAAATCCATTCAAGCAATTAACTCAAAAAACGATGTGTCAGATTTTTTCTTGTACGACAGCCAAGGAAATCCCTTGGCTGAAGCGCAATATGCCTTAAACAACAATGGTTTAGCTACCGACGCAATGGGCAATAATCGTTTCATACAAATACAGAACAGTCTTGATTCAGATTTTTCGGGCTCTTTCATTAATTATTGGCCATCAATCAAGTTAGGCGTTTCAGAAAACCGACGGCAGCTTGTTTACGTGCAATATATCGAATCCCTCAAAGTCTATATCGGCTGTGGTATTTTCGTCGATCAAAAACTACAAGAACTCCAAAACGAAATACTCAGCCGTTTTGAGAAACTCCATTTTGTGGACGGTAATCACTTATTTGTCAATACTTTCAATGGAACAGGAGTATTAAAAAATGGACACAAATTAACAGGCACCCGTAGCGATACAGTTCCTCTCGAATTCCTCAATGCACAATTAGATGCGCTCCAAAACGAAGGAAACCATACCTTTAATTACCCTACGGCTACTGATAGTACTATAGTCAGCGTAGAAGCTTATATGAAATGGAATTGGATTGTAGGCACAAAT
>JBDKHP010000008.1:0-3423 GCA_039797645.1 Bacteroidota bacterium | reverse complement strand
CCGATATTGAGATTTACATTGTTAGGCTGTTGGATAACCGTCAAAATCCTGATAAATTGCAAGATAAATTAGAAGATAACGACGATGTCTAAACCGCTAACATGCCACTTACACCAGTCTTTTGGGAATGTTTTCGCTACGCTACGCAAAAAAACCAAAAAAGCCCAGCGCAAGTAGCTATACGTTATATGTGCGTAGGTTAAGTAATTTTGGTTTTAGAAAATGCTGTTGAGTGGCATAATTATCTTGTTATTGGTGTGTATGATGCCATTGGTTATTCGTGGTGTTCGGTGTTTGTCCGATCGGACAGGTGTTTTATTATGACTCCGTTTTAGCCAAGCCGTAGGCTTGGAGTACGATAACGCCACATGGCCGCAGGCCAACTAAAAACATAGGCCTAGCGTACCTACGGCGTTACAAACGGTGCTGCCGATGGGTCTAGCCCGGATCGCGGCAAGTAGCCCACAGCATGTGATGCAGTGGCCTTTGGTACAGGGTTTCGACTGAAATACAAGGGCGGCCAAGTGATAGCGTACCCGTTGCGAGGACTACAGCCAAGAGCCGGAGACTGCCGTTCTAAATAAGGTTTCGCTCCCGCTCCTAATACTTTTTTTTATTTTTTTTATCGGAGAGTGGCTGCTTTTTGGGGTGTCGCATGGTTTGCTGTTTTTTACTTTGGGTAGTGGCAGGAATACAGGATACTGATATGGAATTTTCCGTCTGGTTCGCATACTTACTACGCAAACCAGACGGAGATCGGGAGAAAAACATTCGGCACAGTATAATAGTAGCCGAAAAAAAAGGTCAAAACGCAGCCCTCTACAGTAATAAGTTGCTGTTTTTCAGAAGATTACCACACCTATACACAAAAAAGATGAAATAAAAAACATATTATACAGCATATCGGCCTGTGGCAAACAAGGGGAAAAAGTTGTTTGCAAGCTGCTTTTAAAGTACTATATTTGCCCCGTTTACAAAGAAATACTACAATAAAACCCGTAGGAATTCATGGAGTTAAAGCGAGTTGTTGTTACCGGTTTGGGTGCCATTACGCCCATTGGGAATACAGTACAGGAAACATGGGAAAGTCTCAAAACTGGAGTTAGTGGCGCAGGTCCTATCACCCGTTTCGATGCGAGTTTATTTAAGACCCAATTTGCCTGCGAAGTCAAGAATTACGATTTCGCAAAATATTTTGACCGCAAAGAAGTACGCCGTCTCGATTTATACGCACAATTTGCGCTAATCGCAGCCGAGGAAGCATTCAAAGATGCAGGTCTTACTGAGGAAACTTACGATCCCGATCGTGCAGGGGTAATCTGGGGTTCTGGAATTGGGGGTATCAATACCTTCTACGAAGAAGTTTCAGAATACATCAAAAGAGGTACAGGCGAACCAAAATTCAATCCGTTCTTCATTCCGAAAATGATTGCCGACATTGCTGCCGGACATATTTCGATGAAGTATAACATGCGCGGACCAAACTTTTCGCCAGTTGCTGCTTGTGCTACTTCTACCGTAGCGATTGTGGATGCATTCAATCTGATACGTTTGGGTAAAACAGATCTATTTATTACGGGTGGTTCTGAGGCCTCGATCAATCCCGCAGGTATGGGCGGATTCAACGCCATGCACGCATTATCTACCAACAACGCTGAATCTATGACAGCTTCGCGTCCGTTCGATGCGCGTCGCGATGGTTTCGTAATGGGCGAAGGTGCTGGTGCGATCGTTCTTGAGGAACTCGAACATGCAGTGGCTCGTGGTGCTAGGATCTATTGCGAATTGGTTGGCGGTGGCCTTACGGCTGATGCGCATCACCTTACTGCTCCACATCCGGAAGGTCTTGGCGCAAGCAAGGTAATGGAACAAGCCATTGTAGAGGCAGGTTTACAACCGTCGGACATCGACTACGTAAACGTACACGGTACATCTACGCCTCTTGGCGACGTGGCCGAACTAAAAGCGATACAGAAAGTATTTGGCGAGGATGCTTACAAACTGAATATCAGTTCTACAAAATCTATGACAGGCCATTTATTGGGTGCTGCGGGTGCTGTGGAAGCATTGGCTACCATTATGGCAATTGTAGATGGTGTAATTCCGCCAACGATCAATAACGAACAACGCGATCCGGAGATCGACCCTAAACTAAACCTAACGCTCAACAAAGCAGAAAAACGCGAAGTTCGTGCTGCACTGAGCAATACATTTGGTTTCGGCGGACACAACGCATCGGTTCTTTTCAAAAAATACAATGCGTAGTGAAGTGAATATGGGAAGTGGTATTAATCAGAGAGATTTACAAAACGATCGAAGTAATACCACTTCTTTTTCCCTATGGACTTTCTTTAGATCCTTGCGTCACAACCCTCAAGACGTAACCCTACTCAAAAACCTTAAAGGGATACTGGGCTTCAAACCCGGAAAACTCGATCTGTACAAAACGGCACTTATACACCGCTCTGCCTCTATTTCCGACAGAAGTGGCCGTATCATCAACAACGAACGCCTCGAATTTTTGGGCGACGCCGTACTCGATGCCATCGTTGCCGATTATCTATTCCACAAGTTTCCGAACGAAAGCGAAGGCTTCCTCACCCAAATGCGTTCGCGCATTGTAAACGGCGAAAAGCTCAGCGACATCGCGATGCAAGTGGGCCTACACCGTCTCATTTTCTCGAACACAAGCCGTCCGCAAGCCAAGAAAAACCTCTTCGGCGATGCCTTCGAAGCCATTATTGGCGCAATATTTCTCGACAAAGGCTATAGTTTCACCGCAAAATTCATTGTACACAAAGTATTGCGCAAACACATAGACCTCACCGATATTATCGCCAACGACACGAACTACAAAAGCCAACTCATAGAGTGGGCACAACGCGAAAAGAAAGAAGTAAGCTTCGAAACCCACGAAAAAGAAGAAGATTACAAAAACTTTCTATCCATCGTAATTGTGAATAACGAAAAAATGGGACATGGCGAAGGAAGCTCCAAAAAAATTGCCGAACAAGAAGCCGCCAAAGCCACGCTAGAATTTCTGGCCGAGCTTTAATACACAAAACCAAAGCTTGCGTCCGGCCACAACCGAACACAAGCTTTATCCCTAACAATCACCAAACGTCTAACCCACAAAGCCGTTCACCGTGTCCGATTCGCTCCACAAAATCGCACTCTCCATGCTACCCGGCGTAGGCCCCATCAACGCCCGCAAGCTTGTAGCCTATCTAGGCAGCCCCGAAGCAGTTTTCGCCGAAAGCAAACAAAAGCTCCTCAAAATACCCGGAATCGGCGAGTACCTCGCACAGCAAATAAGCCAAGCCGACACCCTCCACCTAGCCGAAAAGGAACTCGAATTTACCCAAAAGCACAAAATCGAGGTGCTGTTTTACACCGACCCAACTTACCCCAAGCACCTCGCAC
>JBDKHP010000007.1:0-4096 GCA_039797645.1 Bacteroidota bacterium | reverse complement strand
AGACACAATAAACAGCACAAACAAAAATCCTAAGAATCAGCCCGCAAACTCTTTCTACTCTCTTTCTTCACCCGTACCATATTTCCCTTACCCAAATACTCAAGTGAGTCGAACATAAACTTCGAGATAAAAATACCCCGTCCGTTCATATCCAGTAAGTTATCATTCGCCGTCGGGTCAGGCAAATCTTCAAAATCGAAGCCCTCACCCTCATCCGTAATCAGCCATTCACATCCCGACAAATTCTGGTTAAAAAACACCGAAGTACAACGCGATCTATACAACTCTTCCTCCAAACGATGCACATATAAAGCCTGCAATGAATTAGTTTCCAGAGCCTTCGCTTTATCCTGATACGAAATATTCAAATTACCATGTTCTATTGCATTCATCAGCAATTCCACCAAACCAAGCTCCACATTAATAAGCTCATCTTTAGTAAACATCGTACCAGTTTCAGTAATCAAATAATCGACAACCTTCGGAATCAGATGCACATCAGAGCCAAACTTCATCGTAAGCGAACGCTGTTGCACCAAACTCGGAATCACTTCCTGCTCGCTCCGTTGCGAAATAATTGGCTTGTACTTTGCCAACATTGCCAATAAATCGTCCTCGTAAATAGGCTTTTTAAGATAATTATTAGCCCCCTCCCGAAATGCCTTAATTGCATAATCCTCAGAGCCATAAGCCGTAACCATAATCACGATAGCATTCGAGTTATCGTTCCGAATAGCCCTGAGAAAATCAAGACCACTCATTTTGGGCATCTGAATATCACTCAGCACCACATCAGGCATAAATTCATCAAAAACCTCCAGACCTTCCTCACCATTTTGTGCTGCCAAACACTCATGGCCATTAATCTCTAACACCGACTGCAAATAAGTCCTCGACGCATGATCGTCTTCAAGTATAAGAATCTTCACTATAAAAATCTTTGAAGGTTTGTAAAAAAACAACTCTCAAATGAATTGCCCCTCAAATATACTCTTATTTCAAATAACTTTTACAGAAACCTGCGTAAAAAACACAATCAAACCCATTTAGCCAAAACCCCAAAATGCACAACAAACAGATAACCAACACACTCACAAATATTTCTCAAACAAAAACAAACACACCACCCGAAAAATAAAAAAATAAAAATAAAGATAAGGAGCGGAGACTCAACACTATTTTAGGCGGCGGCTACCGGCTCTTAGCAGTAGTCCTCGCAACGGGTACAGTATCACTTGGGCGCCCATATATTTCAGTCATAAAGCAGTATCAAAGGCCACTGCGTCACATGCTGTGGGCTACTTGCCGCGATCCGGGCTAGTTCGGTCTGCTGTACCGCTTGTAACGCCGGTGTTAGGCTGGGCTAAAGCTTCTGCTTGGCCTTTGGCCATGAAGCACCGAAGCGTTTAGCGAAACCCCAGCCAACAACTGTAAAAAAACGCCCTTTGCCAATCAGACTCTTTTTCGACACTATTTTAGGCTCAAAAATAGTGTCTGCACTTTTGTCAAGGCCAAGGCGGAATGGATTTTTTAGAGCGGACTGACCTCCTTGCAGATGCGCATAAAAAAAACGAACCACCGCCGAGATCTACGAAAAAACAGCCGCTCCTTAGTTACGGGGCAAACACGAAGGCCCCCTTTAAAGCAAGTCTGCCAGCGAGTTGCAGCGGAAACTTCGGGCTAAACCACGGTGTGGTTCGTGGCAGAAGCCGTGTCTCCGGGGCAAGCCGTAGGCTTGGCGAACGGGCCACATGGCCGCAGGCCAACTGCAGCGTCTGCCCCGCCTGAAGCCGGCGTGGTTTTGGAAAGTGGGGCACGGTCTAGCCCGGATAGTAGCGGTAGCCCACAGCAACATGACGCAATAGCCTTTTGTACAGTGGTTTGATTGAAATACGAAAGCTGCCAAGTGACACCGCTCCCGTTTGCGAGGACTACAAGCGGATAGCCGGAAGCAGCCCTATATTTGAAAAGTTGGGCTTCCGCTCCTAATTTTTATATTTATTTTTCGCTCGCCAAACAGCGCTATTACAACCCGAATCACAACAAATCGTGCACAAAATGACACCAAATGCGAACTACTGTTTTTTTTCTCACAAAAGCTTTGGTAATAACTGGCACGATATTACCTTTGTAAAAATACATTGACCCATGACAAACGCGGAAAACGAAGTACTCCACAAAATGCAGAAGCAAATACGCATGCTCATCGCAGCGCACGCAAATTTGCAGCAGGAGTACCAAAGGGTTTCGCAGGCCAATGAAGAGCTGGAACAATCCGTACAATTGCAACGTATCAGGATACAACAACTCGAACAACACAACCAAAGCCAAAAAATGGCACGAGCAATTGGAGCTTCTGGCGACGACATACACGCCACAAAGCTCAAAATTAATCGGATGGTGCGGGAAATTGACAAATGTATTGCTTTACTTAACCGATAATATCAACTGAATACCTAATGAACGACGACAATCGTATTTCTCTCAAACTCGAAATCGGCGACCGAAGCTACTCACTTCGTGTAACCTATACCGAAGAGCAGAAACTACTAAAAGCCGCCCAGCAAATCAACGAAAAGCTGAAGCAGTATCGTGGTCGTTACAGTGATAAAGACATGCAAGATTTTTTTGCGATGACAGCCCTTCAATTAGCATCAAGAGTGATGGAACTAGAAGAAAAGCAACAACCGCAACAAAATGACGATTTTGTAGATGCCACCAGGGAAATCAGCAACGAGTTAGAATCGTATCTGAAAAGCATACAGCGTTCTTAAACATATAAGCTTTGTAAAAAGCGTCGATCATGCCCGCACGATTTCAAACAATGTTTGAAAACTCAACAGTTAAACGATTTGGGATAAGCTCATGATTATGTAGAACAGGCCTCAACCCTTCGGGGTGTTCATTCGTGAACCAGTGGACGTTCGAGATAGTCGGCAGCCCAATAAATTACAATTTGGAGTTTTCTAAATTTTATTTGTAAATCCGTGCGGGTTTTTTTTTGTTGCCCTAAATGGTCAAATGGACTACTCCATCCCATGAACAAGGGAATTAGTATTTATGTTAATTTATTGACACAATGGACGTTATTTTAATAACAACATCAGCACTGCTGGCTCTGGGAGTCGGTTGGTACTTCGGACATACACTAAAGTTTAAGAACTTAAAGAAAAAAGCCGAGGATATTATGAAAGAAGCCAATCTTGAAGGCGAAGTGGCCAAAAAAGAAAAGATGCTTCAAGCGAAAGAAAAATTCCTTCAGTTGAAATCTGAGCACGAGAAGTACATTTCGAAAAAGAACAACGAAATGATACAAAACGAAAACCGATACAAACAAAAGGAAACCACCCTTAACCAACGCAAAGAAGAATTCCAACGAAAAATCAAGGAATTTGAAATTAAGAAAAAAGAATACACAACCCAACGCGAAACCCTTACTACGCAACTAGAACTTGCTGAGAAAAAACAACAAGAACTAGACGAACTACACGTAAAGCAAGTGCTTCAACTTGAAACAGTTGCAGGTCTATCGGCTGAAGATGCGAAGGGTCAGTTAATTGAATCGCTTAAAGCAGAGGCTAAAACGGAGGCGATGTCGTACATAAATGAAATTATGGACGAAGCCAAAATGACAGCCAACAGAGAAGCCAAACGTATTGTGGTGCAAACTATTCAACGTGTTGGTACAGAGGCTGCAATCGAAAATGCTGTAACGGTGTTTCATATCGATAACGACGAAATTAAGGGTCGCATTATTGGTCGCGAGGGTCGGAATATACGTGCTCTTGAAGCAGCTACGGGTATCGAAATTATTGTGGACGATACTCCGGAAGCAATTATCCTTTCGGGCTTCGACCCAGTACGCCGCGAAGTGGCGCGTTTGGCATTGCACCAATTGGTTACAGACGGTCGTATTCACCCTGCTCGTATTGAAGAAGTTGTAGAAAAAGTAGCCAAACAAGTTGAAGACGAAGTTGTAGAAATTGGTAAACGTACCACAATAGACCTTGGTATTCACGGGCTTCACCCTGAATTAATTCGCATTGTAGGTAAAATGAAATACCGCTCATCGTACGGACAAAACTTGCTTCAACAC
>JBDKHP010000006.1:0-12440 GCA_039797645.1 Bacteroidota bacterium | reverse complement strand
AGCTCTAAGCCCACAAAAAAGCCCTTCCAAAAAAGAAGGGCTTTTTTTATTGACACCCGCACAGTACAGCACCGCAAGCCTACTGAAAAAATAAAAAATAAAAAATAAAAAATAGATTAGGAGCGGGAGCCCAACAATATCTATACACGGCGGCTACCGGCTCTTGGCTGTAGTCCTCGCAACGGGAACCGTATCAGTTGGCCGCGTAAGTATTCCAATCAAATCACTGTACAACAGGCCACTACTGCTCATGCTGTGGGCTACCTGCCGCGATCCGGGCTAGTTCGGTCGGCAGCTCCATCTGTAACGCCAGTGGTACGCTGGGCCAAAACTTGCGATTAGCCTACGGCTATGTGGCCTCGCCACCCGAGTAAGGCCCCAGCCATATCCGGAACACAACACAACAACCTACGGTTTAACGTTTCACAATGCCATAAAGCAGTATATTAATAAAATTAGCCAAACTACTATCGAACTCTGCGGCATAATTAGCATTAAACAAACGCGGTTCGATACCCTTCATCGCCATCACGACACCTTCAGCAGCCAAATTAATATCGTACACCTGGAAAAAATTGCGCCACACACCCAATTGCAAAACCTCCTTAAAATTTTCAATTTCCTCCTGATCATATTTCCTTCGGATCCGCTCTACAAAGTCGATATTGTTGTAGTACTCATCCTTTAGAGCCGCATACAGATTCACTAACTCCCGAATTGTAAGCATCCTAGTTACCACATAATTCTTGAGTTTTTCTTTCGGATCTTCACTACCGCTAATTGCCAGACGCAGCCTTTTGCGTAAATGCGCAATCTCAGACTCTAACACAGCCTCAAAAATTTCCTCTTTACTCCCAAAATAGTAATAAATAGTACTCTTACCCTTCTTTATTGCCGAAGCAATATCTTCAAGGGTAGCTTTGCGGAAGCCATACCTTGAAAATATGATAGCCGCCTCGCGCACGATGGCCTCTTTTACCTGTTTATTTTGTCTCACGTAGCGCAGATTTTAAGGTCTAAGACCCGATTAATTCTTTTTATTATATGTTGTCTGTAAGTAAATTATACTGTCGAGATGCTGCCTATAAAATTTCGTAAACCTCAATACTACAGAATCCCAAAGTGATATTCTGAAATTTCTCTTCCATGTTTAATACCACACCAAAAAAACAAAAAAAAGGGGACGTTGCCAAGGCAATATCCCCACTGGTTCTCAAAATGTTGGTGTTTATCTACTTCTGATGAATTTTGACAAAAAACAATCCCCAGGCGTGCTTAATACGCCGTTTTTAATATAGAGAGGGCTTGTTCGTAATTTATTGCTTTGGGGTTAGTTATCATCGCACCATCGTCTAAGGCACATTGCGCAATTACTGGCAATAAATCTCGCGATACTTTCGCATCAGCCAAACGTGTTGGGTGGCCACAAAGCTTATGTAGCACGGTATTCATTTCATGAATCGTATTTATGGCTGCTTGTGCACGAGCTTCTTTAGGCGTTCGTGCAAAAACGTCTTCTCCGGCCAGCGAAAGTAACAGTTTTGCGTAGGCATCTGCCATTTTATCCAGATTAAACTGCATAACATGCGGCAAGAGAATCGCCATTGCCAGACCATGTGGCACATGCGCTTGCGCTCCCAATGCGTGGCCCAGCGCATGTACGCCACCCACCATAGAATTTGAAAAAGACACGCCCGCCATCAACGAGGCGTTTGCAAGCGCAAACCGAGCCGACTCATTCTTGCCATTCTGTACAGCAGTGTATAAATTCGTTCGAATCAGTTCTATAGCCGAGAGGGCATACGCATCGCTCATCGGGTTCTTTTGCAAACAAGTGAAAGCCTCTACTGCGTGGGTTAAAGCATCCATTGCGGTAGCAGCAGTAATTGCAGGTGGGAGGCCAAGTGTCATTCGCGGATCAAGAATTGCCAATCTCGGTAAGATGTATGGCGAAGCAAACGGGAGCTTTACGCCTTTGTGGGTGTCTGAAATTACCGCCACCGAAGTCACTTCGGAACCTGTACCAGAGGTTGTCGGAATCACAACCAGCGGCAGTAAAGTCTGCGCCAATCTGTCGGAGCCACTTAATTCCAGTAGATCTGCTACTCCGGTGCTTACCAGAATATTTACGCCTTTTGCGGTGTCGGTAACCGACCCTCCGCCCAAAGCCACAATACAATCGCAGCCATGCGACTTAAACAAGCGGGCGATAAGATTTACTGCATCGACCGACGAATCTCGTGGTGTTTGATCGAAAATTGCACCGATGCGTACCAGAGAATCGTCGAAAGCGCGTTCCAGAATTTCGAGTAGGCCTGCTGTCACAATGCCTGGGTCGGTAATAATGAGAGGTTTTTGCACTGACAAAAGACCAAGTTCGTACGGCAAATTCTCAAGAGCCTTGTATCCTGCTACAATTTTTACTGGGTTTAGGAACTCATAATATTTTGGTAGATTCATTTATGGTTATTTTTAAGTCGAGGGCACAATTTAGTGCCGTATGTGTAGATGTAACTTACTTTATATCAATACTGCCGGCAAAGTTAAAATCAGACAAGAAGCTTTTTTGGGCTATTTACCCAAAAGCATACCTATGGTGAGTAAATGAAGTTTATTCCAGTATCCACTTATTCCCATTTTTGGCAACTCTTTGAGTATATTCTTACTCATAAATTCGGGGTAAAGGTAGGCTTCTACAACATCGATCATTCGGATAAGTGCCATTGATTTGGCTACATTGCCCACCACTGCTATTCCGTGGGCTGCATATACTTGGGGGATACCGCTTTGTGTGGTTATAAGCTGAAATGCAATTTCGAGGTTCTTTAGCTCTACAACTAAATCTGCTGATTGGCTGCCCTTCATAAATTCAAAGACTCCCATTGTCTTTTGCATTTTTAGCGACGGGCCTGTCGGTTTCACCCGCATTTCAAAGCAGTACCCTTCGGGCCATGTTGCCAATTCGCGTATGAGTGTTTGTTCGAAGTGCGAACAAGATTGTAGGCCCCTGCCCAATGCGAGAAATCCGAGCTCGACGATCTTTCGTTTTACGAAATTCTGGCGGGGTTCGAGATCTGTGCGGAATGTAGCGGTTGTGTTGGAATGCATGGTTTTTAATTTGTTATGCATGTCAAATATATTGATATTTGCCTCCATTCCCAAATCTGATGGGTATTATTATCTGAGGATATTCGCCAAATAATCAGATAGATTGGGCCACATTGTGCTGGAGTTGTGGGTGGTTTTAATTGCTGGTGGTTTTGCAAGCGGGGGCGAAATGGTTTCGTTTGTTGGTTTGCCAAACAGATTGTGGAGTGTTGTGCTAATCGTGTGTGGTGTACGGTTTAAGTTGAGTTATTTTGGCGATTCATGGCCAAAGGCCAAGTAGCTTTTTAGCCCAGCGTACTTACAGCGTTACAAATACTGCTGCCGACCGAACTAGCCCGGATCGCGGCAAGTAGCCCACAGCATGAGCAGCAGTGGCCTGTTGTACAGTGGTTTGATTGGAATACTTCCGCGGCCAACTGATACGGTACCCGTTGCGAGGACTACAGCCAAGAGCCGGCAGCCGCCGTAAAAAATATTGTTGGGCTACAGCTCCTTATCTTTTTTTTTATTTTTTTTATTTTTTTCTGAATCAATGCTTAGGAATTAGGGATTGGTTTGTGGTTGGTAAATTAAGACTTTAAAGTCTTTTATTTCAGATTATCAGACTTTAGGCTTATATGTACATATCTACATACGTATGGATTGATTTGAATTTCAACACAATACTAACAGTTTAAAAGCTTTGGATGAGTTTTGCTTTTATTTTGTAATTGAATTTATTTAAGTATGTTTGTGCCGAAATAACGATAACGATGAACAAAGTTTCTTACATACAGGCTCTCAATAATAACAACACAGCGATGTGTATGTGTTGCTGTATGTGTTGCACAGTTTCTGTGCGAGAGGGACTTTGATTGGTTTTCGGTACCAAATAAAGAGCTTACAAAGCGCCCTTTCGCCACACGCGGGAGGGCGTTTTTTTTTAGGTTTTGAACAAAAAAAATAAAGTATATGATTCTTGACAAGGTTTTAGAGCGGCGTTTTGAACGACAGGAGTCGGCTGCGTTGGGTTTGAATATCGACGGCGGTGGTGTTGATGCGCCTAGATTGGTAAAAGAAAAATCGCTGCGGAGTGTGGCTAAAGCGATTAGCTGGCGTACGGTGGGCACGATTGATACGATTGTAATTTCGCTGATTTTGACGGGCGAAATTAAGGTGGCTTTGGCAATCGGTTCGGTTGAGGTGCTTACCAAAATGACGCTGTATTTTGTGCACGAACGTATCTGGAATAATATAAAATGGGGTAAAAAATGAGCGTAGTTTTAGCGAGTGAATTGAGCGCAAAGTATGCGCAGTGGGGTATTTCGGATACTCTTACAGATTTGGTGCGGAATTTTGGCGATAGAATCGCGTTTTCTAGCTCGTTTGGGCAAGAGGATCAGGTGATTACGCACGAGATTTTTGCTAACAATATTCCGATTCGGGTGTTTACTTTGGATACAGGGCGTTTGTTTCAGGAGACTTACGATGTGTTTGCGAGTACGAGCGATAAGTATGGAAAACGGATTGAAGTATATTTCCCGGAAGCGAAAAGCGTTGAGGCAATGGTGCAAGCCAAAGGGCCGAATAGTTTCTACTTCTCGGTTGAAAATCGGAAGGAATGCTGCAATATCCGCAAGATTGAGCCTCTGGAGCGTGCGTTACAGGGTGCTTCGATTTGGATTACGGGTTTGCGTGGTTCGCAGTCGGCCAATAGAAGCTCGATGGCTTTGTTTGAATGGGATGAGCGTTTTAAGTTGGTGAAGTACAATCCGCTGATCCGATGGTCGTTAGAGGAGGTTGTTCAGTATTTGGAGGCTTACAATGTGCCGCAAAATGCGCTTCACAAAAAGGGTTTCGTGAGTATCGGTTGTGCGCCTTGTACGATTGCTACGCCAGATACTGACGATATTCGCGCTGGCAGATGGTGGTGGGAGCAGTCGCACAAAGAATGTGGTTTGCATAGCTAAGAAGTTGGTTGTTTGTTAAATAGATAAAAGTTTTTGATATGAATAAGAAATTGAAAGCTCTCGAAAACGAGGCAATTTATATACTCCGCGAGGTTGCGGCTCAGTTTGAACGCCCTGTGCTTTTGTTCTCGGGTGGTAAGGATTCTATTGCGATTGTACGTTTGGCACAAAAGGCGTTTTATCCGGCGCGTATTCCGTTTCCGTTTATGCACGTGGATACGGGGCATAACTTCCCCGAAACCATCGAATTTCGTGATAAATTGGTGGCCGAATTGGGCGTAGAGCTGATTGTTCGGAATGTGCAGGATAGCATAGACCAAGGTCGTGTGGCAGAGGAGAAAGGTAAATATGCAAGCCGCAATATGTTGCAAACTACGACTTTACTGGATGCGATTTCGGATCTGAAATTGGATGCTTGTATTGGTGGTGCTCGCCGCGATGAGGAAAAGGCTCGTGCCAAAGAACGTGTGTTTTCGGTGCGCGACGATTTTGGCCAATGGAACGAAAAGCAACAACGCCCGGAGTTTTTCGATATGCTCAACGGCGATATCAACCCAGGGCAGAATGTACGGGTTTTCCCGATTTCGAACTGGACAGAATTGGATGTGTGGGACTATATTCAGTCTGAAAATCTTGAGATTCCGTCGATCTATTTCACCCACACCCGCGACACCTTTGTACGCGATGGTTTCGTATGGCCTTTCTCGGATTTTATCAACCTCGATCCGACCGAAAAAGTTGAACCGCGTGTGGTGCGTTTCCGCACAGTGGGCGACATGACGTGTACGGCTGCTGTTGAATCTACGGCTTCGACTATCGAAGAGGTGGTGGCCGAATTGGTAGCTTCTACCATCTCGGAACGTGGGGCGCGTATGGACGATAAACGCTCGGAAAGTGCGATGGAAAAACGTAAACAAGCGGGTTACTTTTAATCCTCGCTACAATTCTTTAGGTATCAATAGTTTGTGAAATAATATAATACAATACGCAATATGGATTTGTTGAAATTTTCGACCGCAGGTAGTGTTGATGATGGTAAAAGTACATTGATTGGCCGCTTGCTCTATGATACAAAATCGCTTACCGACGACAAGATTGAAGCGATTGAACGCATTAGTAAACGTAATGGTTTCGATTACCTCGATTTCTCTTTGGCAACCGACGGCCTCGTGGCCGAACGTGAACAAGGTATTACAATTGATGTGGCACATATTTACTTCTCTACCCGCAAACGTAGTTTCGTAATTGCCGACACGCCTGGACACGTGGAATATACCCGCAACATGGTAACAGGGGCATCGGATTCGTGGTTGTCGGTGATTCTGATTGATGCCCGCAAAGGAATTATCGAACAAACGTACCGCCACTTCTTTATCAATCACTTGTTGCGTATGAAGCATGTGGTGGTGGCTGTAAATAAGATCGACCTTATGGGATATTCTCAAGAAGTGTTCGATACTATCGTGAACGACTTCAAGATTTTGGCAGAGCGTAGTGGCTTTCCATTAGAGCGTATCGACTTTGTGCCTATCAGTGCACTTTGGGGCGACAACGTGGTGAATGCTTCAGACAAAACACCGTGGTACAAAGGCGAAACTTTGTTGCACTACCTCGAAACTGTACAAACCGACCACGAAGATTCAAACACAGAAGCCCGTTTCCGTGTGCAGTATGTAATTCGTCCGAAGAGTGAGGCTTTCCACGATTACCGTGGTTATGCAGGCAAACTTACCAGTGGCGTGTTGCGTGTGGGCGATTCGGTAACGGTACTGCCTTCTGGCCAAGCAAGCACCATTACCAATATCCACAACTATACCGACAAATACACCGAAATTGAGGCAGGCGAAAGTGTGTCGATAGAACTCGCAGACAATGTGAACATTAGCCGTGGCGATCTGATTGTAAAAACCGCAGAAGTACCCGCCGCACAGAATCAGATTCGCGCCACAATTTGCTGGGCCGATGCGAAAAAATTGGCCGTAGGTACTAAGCTGACCTTGCAACATGGCGTTACGAAGATGCCAGCGATTGTGCAAGAAATTCAGGAAGTACACCACACCGATTTCTCGGGTAGCGAAACTGGCAAAACAGAATTGGTTATGAACGAGATTGGCACTGTGGTACTACGTACCGCCCGAGATCTCTATGCCGATAAATACGAACAAAACCGTGGGAATGGATCCTTCATTCTAATAGATCCGCTGAGCCACAACACTTCGGCAGTGGGTTTTGTCCGCTAAACAATTGCAATACGTCTAAAATTAAAATGTGCTGTCTGAGATGGTTCGGCAGTGCTCACTTCTAGTAAACTTAAACAATGAAAAGCTTCAACTCCGAATTAATTAACCCTATAGTAGAGCAAGAAATTATTGATCTTGCCAACAAAATCAGACTGCACGACGAAGGTCAATTGGACACCGATAAGTTTGTGAGCCTCAAAAAAGCCCGTGGTATCTACGGACAGCGTCAGGCTGGCCAACAGATGTTGCGTGTGAAAGTTCCGTACGGACGTACCAGCAGCGAACAATTGTTCGTACTTGCCGACATGACCGACAAATACTCCACCGGACGCTTACACCTAACAACCCGTCAGTGTGTGCAAGTGCATTTTGTGAGCATCGACCGCACGCCAGAACTTTGGGCTGATCTCGAAAAGAACAAAATGACCATTCGTGAAGCCTGTGGCAACAACGTACGAAACCTCACCGCATCAGAAACTGCGGGCATTGACCCGAATGAAGTGTTCGACGTAACACCACATGCAGAGGCTGTATACCAGTACTTTTTGCGTTTTGTACCCTCGTCCGACTTAGGCCGTAAGTTCAAGATTGCCTTCTCTAACAACGAAGACGATACCTCACAAGTTTTTATGCACGACATTGGCTTTATTGCCAAAACACGTGTTGTTGATGGAAAAGAAGTACGCGGGTTTCGTGTATATATTGGTGGTGGCTTGGGTACAACCGCCATTAAATCGGTACTTGCCAAAGAATTTGTGGACGAAGATCAAATAATTCCATTAACCGAAGCCGTATTACGTGTGTACGACCGTTACGGCGAACGTGCCAACCGTGCCCGCTCGCGTATCAAATTCCTGATACAGGAAATTGGCATCGAAAAGTTTATGGCACTTATCGACGAAGAATGGTTGGCACTCGCCCACAAAAGCTTCCCAATCGACACCACACCCGAAGATTTGTCGCTAAAACTCTCAAAATTACCAGCTCCAGAAGTGATTATCGACGACCAAGCAGCTTACGACCTTTGGCGCAAAACCAATGTCATTCCGCAAAGACAAGCGGGTTTGTTTGCCGTAGGAGTACGCGTACCCTTGGGCGACATGTGGTCTCCCGAAGTACGTAAATTTGCCGAACTTATCCGCGATTATGCCGCCGATGAATTTCGCTTTACACTACGCCAGAATTTCCTGATTCGCCACGTACGTGAAGACCTGCTGCCATACTTCTACCAGCAAATCAACGCATTAGGTTTTGGCTTGCCCGGCTTCCAGAGTGTTGCCGACGTAACCTCTTGCCCCGGCACCGACACCTGTAACCTCGGTATTTCTGCCAGCACCGGCCTTGCCCGCGAGGTAGAACGCCTCATACTTGCCGATTACCCACAATTGCTCTCAGAGAAAGGCTTTGCAATAAAAATCAGCGGTTGTATGAACTCGTGCAGCCAGCACAACATGGCCTCTATCGGTTTCCACGGTGCAGGTATGAAAGCAGGTGCGAACCAAGTTCCAGCATCCTTCATTCTTTTGGGCGGACACACCATCGGCGACGGCGAAGCTCGTTTGGCCGACAAAATCGTGAAAATTCCAAGCAAACGCTGCCCCGAAGCGCTGACACGCGTGCTGAATCACTTCATTGCCGAAAGAGCCGAAGGCGAGAAATTTGGCGATTATTACCAACGTTTTGGCGCAGAATTCTACGGCCAACTCTTTGCCGATCTGGCAGATACCACAGTAGTTACCGACAACGAACTCATAGATTGGGGCCGCGATGGTATTTACGAAGCTCGCGACAAAGACGGCAAAAAAGTAACCATCGACCTCATCGTAACCCTCTTCGAAGAAGGCCGCGAGAAAATCGAAAATGCCGAGGTAGCCATTGCAGAATCTCGTTGGGCCGACAGCATTTCGCATTCCTACTGGGTATTGGTAAACACAGCCAAAGCTCTTCTACTTACAGTGGGCGCAAAAACCAACTCGCGGGCACAAATCACCGAAGCCTTCGAAGAGAAATTTGGCGACAATCCTGCACTTGGAAAAGGATTCGGCGAACTCGTATATCAGATCAAACACAACGAACCTTCCGAGGAGTTCGCACGCAAATACTTAGCACAAACAAAAGCACTAATAACCAGTGCCTCTGCATTTTATCAGGAACAAAAAGCATCAAATTAATCCAATATGTGCTTCAGGTGGAGTGGCTCGCCAGCCGCTCCGCCTACCATTTCACGCCAATAGCCAAGTTCACCTCCCCAAAAAATCCCAGAATTAGGAAATACAAAATATTGTACGTAATTTTACGTACGTAGAAATTTTAATAATCAAAACCGACACCAATGCACACACCACATAAAACACCCCAAATCACGCTCGTAGGCGCAGGCCCAGGCGATCCCGAATTACTCACCGTAAAAGCCGTACGCGCCCTCGAACGCGCCGACGCCGTACTTTACGACGCCCTCGTAGGCAAAGAAATCCTCGAACTCATCCCCAACACCGCCATCAAAGTATTCGTCGGAAAGCGCAAAGGCATCTGCCAGTACAACCAAGACGAAATAAACGAACTAATTGTAAAACACGCACATAAGTACGGACACGTCGTGCGGCTCAAAGGCGGCGACCCCTTCGTATTTGGCCGAGGCGCCGAAGAAATTGACTATGCCCACCAACGCGGCATTGCCACCGCCGTAATACCCGGACTCAGCTCCAGCATCACCGTGCCCGCATCAAAAGGCATCGCCGTAACCAAACGCGGCATTGCCGAAAGTTTCTGGGTAATGACAGGCACTACCAAAGCCCACCAACTATCAGAAGATGTACGCATTGCAGCCCAATCGTCCGCCACGCTCGTAATCCTGATGGGCGTACACCGCCTCCACGAAATCGTACCCATACTCCAACACGCAGGCAAAGGCCAAACCCCCATCGCCATCATCCAAAACGGCACAACCCCCGACGAAAAAATCGGCGTCGGCGTCGTCGATACCATCCAAGCCATCGTCGAAGCCCAGCAATTAGCCTCCCCCGCCATCATCGTCGTAGGCGAAGTCGTACGCGAAAGCATACAACTACAACATTTTTTCGGCCGCATCCAAGAACTCACCAACCTCGAAATCCAATACCCCAACCGAATGGTAATCTAGCCGAAAGAACAAAAAAAAATAAGGATTAGGAGCTGAGGCCCAACACAATTTTAGGCGGCGGCTGCCGGCTCTTGGCTGTAGTCCTCGCAACGGGTACGGCGTCACTTGGCCACCGAAGCATTTCAATTGAACCACAGCACGAAAGCCCACTGCACACATGCTGTGGGCTACTTGCCGCGATCCGGGCTAGTTGTAGCCGCAGCACCGTTTGTAACGCCGTAGGTACGCGGGGCATAAACTTTCGGTTGGCCTATGGCCATGTGGCCAACCCCAAATCCCATTGAGTAGAAAATCGCACCCTGAAAAGCCTCCTATTATTACGCGTCCTGACACAGAAAAGAAAAAACGCGAGTCTCCGCACCAGACAATCCGTCCGATCCACGTTCTATTCCATCTACGGATTCTTAACCTAATAGCCTTTTACACACACCAAACAATAGCACCAAACACATGAACGAACTGTATCCCATCTTCCTAAAACTCCACACCCTCGAAATGCTCATCGTCGGCGGAGGCAACGTCGGCTTCGAGAAGCTCAACCTCATCCTAAAATCCAGCCCCAATGCCCGCGTGAGCATGGTCGCAGAAACCATCTCGCCCGAATGTCTGGCCTTGTTGGCGCAACACAATTTACCCTACACCATCGCCAGTTATAACGCCCAGCAACTTACAGATAAGCAGATCGTAATTGCAGCCACCAACAACAAAGCCATCAACCAACAAATCAGCACCGATGCCCGCGCCCGGCGCATCTTGGTAAACGTGGCAGATACACCAAAACTTTGCGATTTTTACCTCGGCAGCATTGTCACCCGAGGGAATGTAAAAATCGCGATCAGCACCAACGGCAAATCCCCCACACTCGCCAAACGCCTCCGCGAATTTCTGGAAGACATCATACCTGAAAACATCGACGAACTCAGCGAAAACCTGCACAAAATCCGCAACAAACTAGCCGGCGACTTCCGTTCAAAAATCGACAAGCTCAACGACATCACCTCCAAATTAATCGACTAAGCCTTGAATGCAGCGTCTGAATATCTGGGATTGGCAAACCAAGCTTAGTCCCAACGGACGGACTGAAATTTCAAGCAAAAATTTCTACCTTTGTAGCAACAACGCAATGAGTTATGAGCAAACACATCCGATTCGACTGGGCAATGAAACGCCTTTTGAAACAAAAAGCCAACTTCGAGATTCTTGAAGGTTTTCTTTCTGTACTCCTGAAAGAAGATGTGACCATTACAGAAATTCTCGAAAGCGAAAGCAACAAAGACCAAGAAAGCTCCAAATTCAACCGTGTGGATATTCTGGTGAAGAATGAGGCCGATCAGCTTTTTCTCATAGAAGTACAAAACGAACGCGAGCACGACTACTTTCACCGCATGAATTTTGGCCAAGCCAAATTGGTGACAGAACATATTTCGAGTGGCGACAGTTACGAAAAAATAAAGCGTATTTATTCCATAAACATCGTCTATTTCGATTTAGGCCAAGGCAAAGATTATGTGTACGTTGGAGGGACAAATTTCACGGGTATGCACCAAGAAGATTTGCTGGAACTGAACGAAGCACAAAAGACGAATTACAAACTCGAAAAAGTCTCGGAAATTTTCACCACGTACTATCTACTAAAGGTGAATCTTTTTGACGACCACGCACACGATTTGCTCGACGAATGGATTTACTTCCTCAAAAACAGCGAGATACCCGACAATTTTTCGGCCAAAGGACTCTCCGAAGCCAAAGAACGGCTACGTGTGGACGACCTTAGCGAGGCCGAAAAAGAAAAATACGACACCTTCATCAAAGAGCAACGTATTCGCGAAAACGAACTAAAAACGGCCCAAGCCGAAGGCCGCCAATTGGCACTCGAAGAATTCGAGCCCCTCATTGAAGAAGTACGCCGCGAAAAAGAACTAGCAATGCTTCTGGCTGCAAACGAACGTCGGCAAAAGGAAGAAGCTTTGGCGAAAGAGCAAGAGGAACGTCGGCAAAAGGAAG
>JBDKHP010000005.1:0-3794 GCA_039797645.1 Bacteroidota bacterium | reverse complement strand
CTTCGCAGAAAAGCGAGGTCATTGATTCAGCCGCAGGCAGATCCACAGGACGGTTGCTGATAAGAATCCCACCAAAGGCCGAAATCGGGTCGCCAGCCAAAGCTGCTTCATAAGCTTCTTTCACTGTGGGTCGCGAAGCTACGCCACAAGCATTGGTATGTTTCAGAATAGCGAACGATGGTTCGTCAAATTCAGCAATAAGATTCGCAGCGGCATCAATATCCAACAAATTGTTGTACGAAATTTCTTTGCCATGCAATTGCTCAAATAATTCACTGAAATTACCAAAGAACCTGCCCGATTGGTGGGGGTTTTCGCCATAACGAAGTTCTTTACCACCGTCATAACTAATACGTACAGCATCAATCTGTTCTTTTTGGTTGAAATACCCAAAAATTGCAGCATCGTAATGCGACGAAACTTGAAAAGCCATTGCGGCATGTGTTCGGCGTTGTGTCAAACTTGTCGCGCCATCTTGAACCGAGATCACTTCTAGCAAGCCAGGGTACTGATCGCGAGAAGCCACAATCACCACATCTTTATAATTTTTAGCAGCAGCCCGAATCAGCGAAATACCACCAATATCTATCTTCTCAATAATTTCTTGTTCTACAGTCGAACTCGCCACCGTAGCTTCAAAGGGATACAAATCAACAATAACCAAATCCAACTCAGGAATTTCGTACTCCGCGAGCTGGTTCAAATCAGACTGCAATTCCCTACGAGCCAAAATGCCACCAAAAACTTTCGGATGGAGTGTTTTTACCCTACCGCCCAAAATAGAGGGATACGACGTAAGCGATTCAACAGCCGTTACTGCAATACCCATTTCCTCAATAAAGGTTTGAGTTCCTCCAGTAGAAAACAGTTTAACACCTTGTTCATTCAACTTACGTACAATCGGCTCTAGTCCGTCTTTATAATAGACCGAAATCAGGGCCGTACGAATTTTTTTCATTCCTTCCATGTTGCAAATACATTCAATTATCTTCGACACCAATACTATAATTTCTGCAAGCAACTAAGCGGAAAACACCCACAAAAAGAGCATCGTACACAAGCTTGGGGTACACGGACACCAAACCCTTGCAAAAAGAGAGTGCAAAAATACAAAACACAATGGTTAATGGAAACAAATCTCGGTCAGATACAAAATATTCCTACTCAATATATCCAAACAAATGTAAATCAGCGAGAAAATAAGTCAGTCGAAGAAACAGAAGACCCACAAAAATGGCACAAAAAAAAGGCTGAGAGCCTTGGGGAAAATTCAAACAGAAGCGAAAATCAAAGCATTAAAAAAAGAAAAAGTATAAGTAGCCGCAGCACCCATACTTTTTCACACGCACAATCTGTCGAGCACCTGCCCAATCAAACCAGCCATTGCATCCTTATAACTACCGCCAAACTGTTTTTGGCTTCTATTGGCAATCACATTGCACACCGTAAGCGCATTATGCCCTAAGAGTGCCGAGAGGCCATAAATAGCCGAGCATTCCATTTCATAATTCGTAATCTGCAAACCATTAAATTCAAAACGCGCAAATTTCTCATTCACATCGTTGTCGATAATCGGCAAACGCAACACCCGCCCCTGTGGCCCATAAAAACCCGGAGCCGAAGCCGTAATACCCTTACGCCAACCCGTGCCAACTTGCGCGAGCAAATCTGCCGAAGCATCCACAAAATAAGGCCGTGCCAACAAAGCATTCCAAGCCGTATGCGCCATAAAAGCAGCCTCAATATCGAGATTCACTACCGTATTCCGATCTGCATAAAAATTGAGCAAGCCATCCAAACCAGCCGCCATAGCCGCAACCACTGGTGTATTTGTATCAATATCGCCTTGCAAAGCACCACTCGTGCCGATCCTGACAAAGTTGAGCGCGCTTCGCTCCCCCTTAACCATGCGACTTTGCAAGTCAATATTTACCAAAGCATCCAGTTCGTTTACTACGATGTCGATATTGTCGGTTCCTATTCCTGTGGATACCACCGAGATACGCTTACCTCTATATGTACCCGTGTGCGAGATGAATTCCCTGTTATGCTTCCTCACATCCACACTATCAAACATTTCCGACACCGTTTGTACCCGATTCTGATCGCCCACCAGAATGATGTTGTCCGCTATTTCGCCCGGACTTAGGCATAAATGAAACACGCTACCATCTGCATTCAGAATTAGCTCTGTTTCAGCAATTTTTCGTTCGATCATATTTGAACTATTCTATTAAAAGGTTAGAAAAAAGTCTATTATACAGGCACCTTAGCCCTTATTTACACACACCCCGTATGGGTATTATGCTATATACAAATATCAAAAAATTAAAACAATTTACGCGTTACACCCGCCTGATCCTTGAACAAAGCCACCAATTCATCGAAAGCTTTTTTTCCGTTCAAATCCGATTTATCCCCATTACCCAACAAGATAAAACCCCTATCGAGCACCTTATGCGAATCAACCGTCGCGTTCTTAGGCATACCGCCCAATTTAAGATTTAAAACCGAATGTACACCCGTCAAGTGCAATTTCAAAGCATGAGAACCTGCCGCAGGCACCAAACGCACCCCAAGCTTAAGCTCCTCGCCACCCCAAACCTCGGGCACAATTTCCGATGCTAAGTTAAGAGCCTCAACCCTTTGCACCTTAGCGAGGTCGAATTCAAAACGATAAAACAAATCCTTCGTTTCAACCGAATCGCTACACTCTTTCACGTGAGTTTCATGGTACGAAAACACCAACAACGCACCCTCAAAAGCCATTTCAAAACCTCTACGGTTATAATTAACCTTGCCATCTTTGCAAGCCGCCGCCCACTTTGAATCCACAGAATGCACCTGCATCCATTTCGAAACAATACCTTCAGTTAACGCGCGGATTTTCTTTTTGTTGTTTTTTAAAGCAAACATACTGATAGTTTTAAGCCGATAGTTAATCAGCGATTAAAAATAAATTCGATAAAATATTAAGGGGAATCGCAATACAACGAAACGTTCTATTGCCCGATACTATTTAACAGTATGTCTTGCGAGGATCAGCATAACGCTGCAAAACTACAAATAAAATTCAAACCCACAAGTCCCATTCAAAAAAAAACAAAATTTTTTCATCTATTTCATCCGTCGCAATTCTAACACCCCGCAAACAAATCAATTCAGACCAAGCTAACCGATTCCGAAAAAAAATAAAAATAAAGATAAGGAGCTGGAGCTAAACTTTTCAATCGTAGGGCGGCTGCCGGCTATCCGCTTGTAGTCCTCGCAAACGGGAACGAAACCACTTGGGCGCATTTGTATTCCAATCAAACCACTGTACGAAAGGCCATTGCGTCACCTTGCTGTGGGCTACCGCTACTATCCGGGCTAGACCGCACGGCAGTTTTCCAATCCCACGCCGTAGGTACGCGGGGCTGGCACTTTCAGTTGGCCTGCGGCCATGTGGCGAATCGACGTTTCACGTAGGGGCGCGGATTTCGTAGGGACAGGTCTCGACCTGTCCCTATCACGGTGGTTACTTTTTGGGGGATTTCTGTGTGAATTGGAGCTTTTTTCACTGCTCGTTTTTGGTGCAACGTACATTGTTTCAGACTTTTGATCAACTTGCTGCACCCACCCCGCCCTAACGGGCCAATGTCATTAAGTTAAGGAAATAACGTTCAGTAAACCGGATTATGAGTCGAAGTTCTTGCAGTACTCATTCGCTATCAGATACCCTCAAAGCACCAAAGGTGCGCAATAACTAGCCTTGGGTGAAGCCCAAGGTACAAGCCGACAAGGTACATCACTAA
>JBDKHP010000004.1:0-4038 GCA_039797645.1 Bacteroidota bacterium | reverse complement strand
GATCGAAGCACAGCGAAACCACTAACAGATATGTCATTTGGCTGTTAGCTCGAGCTCCACCTTATGCAATAAGAGAACCAATCCGGGCTAGACCCATCGGCAGCACCCTTTGTAAGGCCGTAGGTACGCTGGGCCGATACTTTCTTTGGCCTACGGCCATGTGGCGTTAGCGTACCCCAAGCCTACGGCTTGCCCACAGGCAAGGAATACCGAAAAGTACGACAAGGTATTTGTTACACAACCTATGTGCCCATGAAACCTGCTTTTTCAGCCGAGCCGTAGGCTCGCTGGGTTTGCCACATGGCCGTAGGCCAAGGTAAAGTGTTAGCCTTGGGTACCTACGGCATTGCAGAGGGAGCTGCCGTCCCAACTAGCCCGGATCGCGGCAAGTAGCCCACAGCGGGGTGATGCTATTACCTTTTTTACAGGGGTTCAATTGAAATGCAAAGGCAGCCAAGTGATTGCGTTACCGTCCGCGAGGACTACTGCTAAGAGCCGGTAGCCGCCTTTACAAATATTGTTGGGTTACAGCTCCTTATCTTTATTTTTTTGTTTTTTACTTTCGGGTTGTGCTTGGTTTAGTTGATACGGGAGTGGTAGCCAGTGTAGTCGCGGAGTATTTCGTCGAAGAAGGCTTTGGCGGATAGGGTGCTGGTAATGCCCATTTTTTCTTCGAGTTTGGTTTTGGTGAGGTAGGCCATGTTGATGGATCTGTCGGACTTGGTTTGGGAGACGAATTCCATAACGTCGCGCATGATTGCGATGTCGTTGTCGCTTAGGATGGCTACTTGGGGGTGTATGGGCTTGTATTGTTCGTCGATGTTTTCGAAGATGCTGTGGTCTATTTTTTTTTCGGTTAGGCTGAGTACACAGGTGCCGGCTGCCATGTCGCCCAGGCGTTGACCTTTGCCGCCGATGAGGATGCTTAGGATGCCTACCGAGCCGTAAGTAAAGGTGATATCGATGGGACGTAGTGCCCAGCGCATGAAGAGTTCGTAGAAACGGAGTTCGGATCCGTCGAGTTTGGCGACTTTGGTTTTGACGATCATTTTGCCGAATGTTTGGCCGTGGAGTACGAGTTCGCAGGCTAGGCTGTAGAATCCTAATGGCAAGTATAATAGATAGATAGCGATTCCATTGAGGTATTTGCCGAGGAATAGGGCTAGGAATATGTAGGCTAGTTGGAAGAGGAGATCGAGGGCTGTAGCGCCAATGCGTTCGCCGATGGAGGCTAAATTGTGTTCGATTTCGACATTCTGGCTGGTTTCGATAATGATGCTTGGCATAGTGGGTTGGTTCTTGATATTTATAATGAACTAAGGAAATTAATTTATTGCATAATTTCAAATTTATTCGTGGCTTGTGGTAATAAAAAAGGCCAACTCGATTGAGTTGGCCTTTTATTGTGTTGTTATTCAATATTTTAAGCGAGCACTTTACTCGGATTTAATTTTTGCTCATAAGCCTCGATGGCTGGCATTCCGCTGCCGAATTGCTCTGGAAATTGGGCAAAAAGGGTTTTGTAGTACGCAATGCCTTCGAGCATACACTTGCGGGTTTTTTCGAGTTTCTTTGCGTCGAGGTTTGTGTCGAAACGTCCGGGGGTTACGGGGCCAAAGAAATAGTCCATGTAAAGGGATAGTTCTTTTACGAACAAGTTGGGTCGTCTGTCGGTTTGTAAAACGCTTTTGCGTCCGTAGATATGATCCATCATGCCAAAGAGGGTGGTCTTTTGGGTGTAGTATGCCATATTGGGGCCGGGGCATATTGATACGCCTGGGCCTTCTTGTTTTGTGTCTAAGTTATTGACAATAAGGGCAGATGTTCCTAAACCTACGCAAATACAATCGCGGTCGGTAATGCGCTGATAGGCTTTTTGCTTTTCGGCATCGTTTAGATCTGAAGCTTCAAGTTCATCTATTTTAATTTTCTGATATTCTGATGATGATACACACATGGGTTTGTCTTGTACGGTGTGCAGGGTTACGTATCGTTTTGGGCAGAGACTCCCTGGAGTGCCGTTGTCGATACGTGCTTGCCATTCGAGCGATTTCGAGTTGCCGCGAAGGCTGTTGAAGGGTACGCCCAAGGGGGAAATGGCACTCAGGTATAGGTCTTCTTCTTTGGCGTCGATCAGGCGTTGTTGGGTGTGTTCGTCCACGTTACACACGTCTGAGGCCAACAGGAATGGGGTTCCCCAGCCGATTGCGTCCATGCCGTAGAATTCGCGGATAAAGTTGTGCTCTAGGTGTGTGCCTACGCCGCCTTGTGCTGTTACGCGCATAGCTAATTTGGGAGCTGGTAAACCTTCGGCCAATAGTGCTGGTTCTAGAATCGAGAATACTTCGTTGTAAAGAGCCTCGCGTTTGTCTTTAAATTCTTGTAGAATTGGGCCAAAAAGTAAACCGTCGGTTGCGAATGCGTGTCCGCCACAGTTTAGGCCAGATTCTATACGGTACTCAGATACCCAGATGCCTTTTTTGGCGAGAAACTTACCCTGAATGAGTGCAGAACGGTAGTCGCTCACTTTCAGGATTACTTCCTTGCGTAGTTGCCCTTCGGCGTTGGGTTTAAAATCCGCGAAATTGGCCAAGTAGGCATACAAACGTGGGTTCATTCCCGCCGATAGTACTATGGCAGCTTGTGCATCGCACTCTGCAAAACCTTTGAGGGCTGCGTGGGCATCGTTATATTCATCGGGCAAATCCACCCCGCCTTTGCGGTTGGTTTTGTCGAGTTTTGTCATGATATTGGTGTCGATGCGCCCCATTTGTAATTTGGCATCGAGGAAGGTTCTAAACTCGGCAACCGATGGTTTTGTGGCTGCTTTTGCGATTAGGTCTGCGCGAAGTGCCGAACGCTCGGGTAACATCCCGATGTATTGTCTCAATTCGTCTTTGCCCTGAGACATTGCCTGCTTGAGGTTCTCGAAACGATCTACGGAGAGTTTGTAGATAACATTCAGATAGGCTTTGAAGCGTTCCGATCTGTGGTTTACGTCGTTGCGTAAAATTGGTTTAAATTCTAAGTTGTTTTCTTGGCAATAAAATGCCCGTAGTTTTTCTACAAGCATATCGTCAACCAAAGAAATTACAGAATTAATCCCCCAACGAGATACTTTATAAGGTGTGTCGATGGTAAAGCCGATACCCATTACAGGGATATGAAAATCGTGTGTGTTGTTCATATATATATACTTATAAATATAGTTCAGTTTTAT
The DNA here is from genome assembly GCA_039797645.1 of Bacteroidota bacterium. Taxonomy (GTDB): domain Bacteria; phylum Bacteroidota; class Bacteroidia; order Bacteroidales; family JBDKHP01; genus JBDKHP01. The sequence continues at coordinate 818 of JBDKHP010000004.1, read as the reverse complement.
GTAATGTAAGCAGATACCATAAAGACAGTTGAATATTGATTTTGTGACAAAACGCCTCGTTTATTTTTGAAAAAAAAATCAATGCACACAATTCACAGCTCAAAAATCTCATTTCGCCACACCAAAAACTAAACTGACCCAGCATTTGGTTGCCGATGCACTCAATTCGATCTACGTTTGTATCGCAATGGGCAATGAAGCCGATTGGTAAAAAACAAAAACATGAAAAAGTTCGCAATTTTATTCGCTTTAGTATTAGGTTTCGCAGTAAGCACAATGGCCGACAACGTAACCCCTGCAAAAAAATCTGAAGTAACAGTTACTAATTTAAGTACCAATTTAGTACAGGTTTCGGTTGAAAAAACAGCAGCCGACAAATGCAAAGTAAAATTCTATAGCCCAGATTTTGAGATTATCCACACAGAAATGCTCAAAGATGCAAGCTCAAAAATTTTCGACGTAACGAGTCTTCCTGTTGGAAACTACATCGTGAAAGTTGAGTTGAACGGCGAAGAAGTTTATGCCACTGTACTCAAAAAATAAAGACTAAACCACAATTCTATATTTCGTTAACGCCGAAGCCTAAAAGGTTTCGGCGTTTTTTTTGTAAAAAATAAGAATCCAAGAGCCACGTAAAGTGTTGGTAATCTGAAACTAAGAACACAAAAAAGACCACTTTACAAATCAAAACAAAGTATTTGTTTTTTACAAAAAAGAAATTACCTTTGCCCAGTAATTCAACACGGGGGATTAGCTCAGCTGGCTAGAGCGTTTGAATGGCATTCAAAAGGTCATCGGTTCGACTCCGATATTCTCCA
>JBDKHP010000003.1:0-5376 GCA_039797645.1 Bacteroidota bacterium | reverse complement strand
GAGTTCCACGATTCCATTAAACTTGTGTTTGAGGTAGTCTAAGGAATATTTCGAGATGATCTCTTGGGCGGGTTTGTCTTGTTGCATATAGGTGTAACTAAGCGCAATTGTGCTAAGCCACGGTACGTTGTCGTATTTTACGGGTGTCCATTGTGTAGTAAGGCTTACTCCTGAGGTATTTACGGTTGTTAGGTTTTGAGGCTGCCATTTGTCGGCTACGGCAACTTTGGTCCAGTCTATCATGTCGCGTCCCAAACGGCGGAAGGCTGTGATATTGGCACTCAGTGAGCGAAGTCCGTATTTGAAACCACCTTCAAAGTTGGTGGCATATTCGGGTTTCAGGTCGATGTTGCCAATATTCGTTGCGCCAACGTAGTACAAGTCGGTGAAGGTTGGCATACGCATAGAGGTGTTTACAGACGCCACGGCGCGCAATTCGTCGGAGATGAGGTAGGCGGCTTCGATGCCCGGACTCCAATTGATACCAGAGATACCAGTTTGAACGTTGGCCATTACGCCTGCAGAGGCCATAAATTTCCCGGCTGTATAGTTCTGTTCTGCAAAAAGTGACACCAAATTACGGTCGTCGTATTTTGTATAGAACTTGTCGGTTTGGCCTTTAATTGCTACTTTATTGAGTAGGTCTGTTCCCAAACGGTTGCTGAGGACGGTCTCGAAACGGTAGTCGATGCCGATAGCTGTTTTACCAATTGGGCTTGTAAATGAGCTGTTGAACGACAAACCAGCGACATCGGTAGCGTGGAAGTTTTCGTACACTGCGGGCTTTTCGCGTATAAGCAGGTAGTGGTCGTTGTTGTGCCGCCAGTATGCGCTTGTACTTGTGTGGATCTTGCCTGTTGTGCTGAATTTTACGGAGCTAAGCACGGTGCGTGTTTCTTCGTACTGATCGGCGTATTTGGGTGAATAGAAGGCGTTTGAACCAAAGTCTTTGCTGGTGTAGCCTAGCTGAAATTCAAGCGAGTTTTCCTTTAGTTGGGCTTTGCCATGGTAGAAAAGGTTGGTTCGGTTGAAATCTGTGTTGTGAATATAGCCGTCGCTTTGTTGGTGGCCAATTGTAAGAAAGTGGGTGTATTTTTCGGTGCTGATTTTTACGCTACCCGATTCTTTCTGGGTGTTGTGTTCGGCTACCATTACGTGGGCGTTGGCGTAGGAGTCTTTGCCTTCTGCGGTAATGAAGTTGATTGCACCAGAAAAGGCATTTGGCCCTAAAACTCTGGAGGCTGGGCCTTCGATAATCTCGATACGTTCTACGGATTCTATATCTACAGGCAGGTTGAGGTTGTGGTGACCGCTTTGTGGGTCGGTGATATTGATGCCGTTGAGCAAGATGAGTACTTCGTCAAAGTTTCCGCCACGGATGGAGACGTCTGCTTGTACGCCAAATTTGCCACGTTGGCGCAAATCGACATTGGGGGCAAAGCGCAAAAGGTCGTCGATGCTTTGTACCGATGCGCCCTGAATTTGTTCTTTGGTAATTACCGTTACAACCCTTGCGGCTTGCGAATACGTGACGGGGGTGCGTTGGGCTGAAACCAGCACTTCGTTGAGTTCTATTTTACGGTCGGTTATGATTGTGTCGTTTTGAGCTTCTACCTCGTAGGGCATGGCCAGAAGTGTGTAAACGAACAATAACACAGCAATTTGGATGTGTTTGCCCAAGCTGTTGTAAATTGCATACGCCTTGTTGGTGAAGTGCGTAAAGCGAAGTGCGGAGACTTCTTTCGTGTTCTTAAAATTCTTCATTTTGTTGAATTACAGTTAGTTATGAAAACAAAAATAGCTTTACCACGCTTGTGGAAAAGCGGTGCAAAGCTATGTATTTTCAGATAAAAGAGACTATAATGTTGGTGCTTCTTCTTGTTTTTTAGTGCGGTGTGCCGCTCTGGTTTTGTATTTGGCGTAGGCTTGGGAGGTCTTGGCTACGCACCAATGCGTAAAGAATAAAGCCGAGCAGTAGCGATAAATTGGGGAGTAATTGGCTGATACTGTCGGTGATAGTCGTGTTGAGATAATTATCGGTATAGAAGCTCCAGATAAAGAATTGAATGGACAGAATGATGCGTTCGCCGTTGGCATTGCTCCTTGAATTAAATAGCGTGACGAAGGATAGTGTGCTGGCAAAACCAATTAAAAACGGCACAAAACCCGACACCAAAGCGATGATAATGCCATTGTGTGTCTGCGTGAAATACCTGAGTTGGAGACACAATGAATTGTCGAAGGCATCGAACATAAAGTAGCCGATAATGCCGATGAATCCCGCAGCAGTATTGATGACTTTGTGGATATTGTCGCGGGGATCCCAAGTGGTGATGGTGGCTATAATGCCTGTTAGTAGGGCAACAGCGGCTAGGGCAAGTATAAATTTCAGCACATAATAGAGCACCCTGGCGCGTTGTTGTTTCTTCGCTATTTCGACACGTAGAATCTGGAGATTCTTGTCTATTTCTGTGTTTTCGGCAGAGAGTTCTATAATATCAATACTTTGGGCTTCGAGGTAGTAGGCTTCGGCTTGTTCGTATTTACTTTGTTTGGCAAGTTGTACGAGTTGGGTGTAGATGGTGCGGGCGTGCTGTTCTATGCTGTCTTTGGCAGCAGCGTTAGGGGCTATGGGGTAGGCTTGTTTGTAGAGGGAATATGCTTGTGAATATGCTTGGGCTTGAAGTAAGCCGTTGGCCTTCTGGATGTAGATTTGGTAGTTCTTTTTGTTGAGCGTGACGATGATGCTGTCGATTTTTTCGATCTGGAGTTTGGGGTATTTGTGGTTTTGGAAACCTGTGATTTCGAGTGCGTTTTGGTAACTGGCGCGGGCTTGGGTGTAGTCGCGCATTTGGGTGGCTTGGGCCAATGTACTGTCGGCTAAGGCAATGTGCTTGTCGTAGCTGCATTGTGCGCAGGTGTCTGAGTTGTAACTTAGGTTGAGGTTTCCGTTTTGGTCGCTGCCATAGGCAAGCCACAAGAATATGAGTACGACTGCAACTGAGAGGAGATGTTGTAGCTTGTGTTTTATTTGGGGCAATTTGTGCTTGGTCGTTTTCATGGGGCTAGTTTATTGTCAGTTGTAGATTTGTTGACGAAAATGTATGGCAGTAAAGGCTATGATTGTGGCTACAAACATACAAACTAGGTCTGTGGTGTCAAAATGGCCAGCAATGAGTTGAACGGCTTGTGCAAGTTCACTGGCGAGCGCGAGTGTGGCAGCGGCGTATCGCCAGTATCGGGCGGCTTTGGAAGTCTGAAATCGCCAGACGTAGGCCATGGCGTAGATCCAAGCAAACACCCAAAGTGCGGCGGGGAGGCTGAATACAACCCAATCGGGTAAACTTTCGGGTTTTAGGTGGCGTATTTGCTGTATTTGGGTTTGGAGCGCGAGTGTATTCGCCCAGCCAAAAACGCGGATTTGGGTGCTGCGGTAGGCCAAATAGAGCCATGTGCCAAGGGCAACGGGCAAAATGATGGTGGCTATATCGGTGAGTTTATAATAGCGCATGGGCGTTATCGTTTGTTGTGAGACGTTTGAGAGTGTGGGAATGTTGCGATGTGAGCAGTTTTTGTGCGCCTTGGGTGTTTTATCAGTTCGCCCTTAACGGCAGCTTGCTTAAAGTCAAATTTACTAATTTTGAGCATTGTTCATTACATTCACATCCTCACATTTATCGCTTGGGTGAATATTATTATAAAGTGTAGATCCTTTTTTTGTTTTAAGTACCAACGATAATGCATTTGTTTCGTAAATTTAGAGTCGCTTAACTCACATACTTTTTATACCAGATTCCGCCGCCTAAAAAAATACCTATGAAAACTATCCTTGTAATTGACGACGAACGCCCAATACGCGAAAATATCGAAGAGTTTTTTGATAGCGTAGGCTACCAAGTAATAAGTGCCGAAAATGGCTCAGAAGGCGTTCAGAAAGCAATCGTGGGGCTTCCCGATCTGATTATCTGTGACATTTCGATGCCCATAATGGATGGTTATCAGGTATTTGAAACAATTCAGAAAATCCCACAATTAGCCACCACCCCTTTTATTTTCCTTTCGGCACGTACACAAATCGAAGACCTCAGCAAAGGCCTACAAATGGGCGTGGACGACTATATTACCAAACCATTCCGGCTCAACGAACTATTTACAAGAGTGAAAAAACGAATTGAGAAACACGAAACAATAAAAAATGACTACCTCCTAAAATTCGACGCGCTGGCCAACAACCCCTTTGTTGGGCTATTGATAATACAAGACGACCGAATTCGCTACTTCAACAAAAAAATATGCGAATTATTTGAATATAAAGAAGATAACGTCCTTAACCTAGACGTTTCACAAGCAATTTTTTCCCAAAAAACCTACTACGAAATACAAACAAAGAGCGAAAATTCTGATGAAATCGTACTAGAACAAGCCGAATTACTAACACTTTCAGGCGAAATAATCGTCCAGAAAATCTATGCAAAAAACATCCAATTCGACAACCGAAAAGCAATACTTATCACAATTAACCAGAACGAAACAATATTCTCCAACGTACAAATACAAGAAACCAACTACACAAGCGATTTTGACAAGATTCTTGCCCGAATAATGAAATTACACGATCTCGATCTGGCCAACGACTTCATGAGTTTCACAAACCACCTGTCGCAGGTCATCAAAAAAGAAGACATCCTCAAAAAGAAACTCAATATCTCCGACCGCGAAATAGACGTCCTCACGCTCATTTGCCAAGGCTATACTAACATCGAAATCGGCGAACACCTCTTCATCAGTCCACGCACGGTAGATGGCCACAGAAATAGCCTAATGCTCAAAATTGGGGCAAAAAACAGCGCCCAACTGGTTGCTTTTGCCATAAAACACAAAATCGTTGAACTTTAATCGCCCGAACAGCAAACAACCAAACAGATAAAAAAAACGCCGACAAAAAAACAAATAAAAATAAGGAGCTGCCACCAAACTTTTCAATTATACGGCTGCTGCCGGCTATCCGCTTGTAGTCCTCGCTTTTTGGGCGAAATCAACTGGATACACCTGTACATCGCTTGTAATGAATCTGTTGGCTGAAACACTTTCGTTCGTCGCCCCAAAAAGCTGTGGGCTACCGCTACTATCCGGGCTAGACCGAACTGCTGCTTTTCAAATCCACGCCGTAAGTACGCATCCAAAAACTTTCAGTTGGCCTGTGGCCATGTAGCGTCTCGCCCCGTCATACCATAAACCCAAGTTCAGTACCACACTAAATACCAAACCAAAACCACAAACATTACAAAATATTAACACAGCGACACCACCCATTATCTATAAAAAATCCCTTATTTTGCCAACTTAAATACCTTTACAAACACAAACACAAACACA
>JBDKHP010000002.1:0-2596 GCA_039797645.1 Bacteroidota bacterium | reverse complement strand
TGTCACACCTTAGTCGGTGGCAAACTGAGGGACAAGGTGAACGAGAACTAATTTCAGCGAAAGAGTGTTGCAAACTTATGATATTACCATATCGCAAACCTAGGTTCGTTGCATTACGCCGTTTTACTGAGCTTTAACCTATCTCGTTCAATGTTATAAAGTGAAGAAATTTGCGTCCCGAATAGGGATTTTGAGCCTAAGGTGCTGAGAACTTGATCGGTTGCAAATCAACTAAAAGCTACGAAGGGTGTAATAAAAAGCCAGGGTGAAGCCAAAGGCAAAAGTCAACAAGGCGCATTGAGGGTAACATGGCCATCGGCCAAGGTAAAGGGCTTGCCCAGTGAACCTACGGCGTCGCAGATGGTGCTGCCCTCCCAACTAGCCCGGATCGCGGCAAGTAGCCCACAGCAAGTGGGGGCGTGGCCTTTTGTACTGTGTTCAAATTGAAACACATAAGCTCCCAAGTGTTTCCGTACCCGTTGCGAGGACTACTGCTAAGAGCTGGTAGCCGCCGTAAAAAATATTGTTGGGCTACAGCTCCTAATCCTTATTTTTATTTTTTATCATTTTTTATTGTAGTAATTTGGTGTTTCCGAATTTTGTGTTTTTGGGTTTTTGGCTTATTATTACAGCTCCCGAAACGATTGGTATTGCTGTGTAGATCTGTATTGATTTATTGGTGATTTTTTTTGCTTGGCTTGCGGCTGTGTGTTTGGTTTGCTTACTGTAATGTAATTAATTTATGTGATGAAAAATACCTTGAGATTTAAAATTGCTGTGGGTTTTGTGTTACTTTCAGCAATTCTGTTGGTGGCAGCGGCTGTAATTTATGTGGAAGCATATAAATTGGAGAAATCAGTAAAAATTATGGGCGACGATAATTATAAAACGATTGAATCGGCTCGTGTGATGCTGGAGGCACTGGAACGGGAAGATAGCGGAATTTTATTGTTATTATTGGGAAATCAGAAGGAAGGTCGGGAGATTATTCATAAGGCAGATAGTATTTTTGTGTTGGCGGTTACGCAGGCTCAGTTCAACTTATCCCAATCTGGTGAAGATGCTTATTTAGAGAAGATTAAAGAATCGTATGCCGATTTTAAGGAGCTTTACGAAGCCCCAATTGTGAATACCGATAAGCAGGGAAATATCAACTGGTATTTTGACATTTTGGCTCCAGGGTTTGTGAAAGTAAAGACTGATGTGAAGAATTTGAGTAACTTTAATGAGGATAGTATGCACAAAGGTGCTTCCGAACTTAAGGAGCGTATGCACCGTTCCTTAATGCCTGGTTTGGTGGCAATTGCGGTAGCTTTAGTGTTTTCAGTATTGCTAAATTTTTTCATTTCGTTATATTTTGTACACCCTGTACAAAAACTTGCAGATACGGTAAGAATATTTAAACCGGGAGACAAGGCATTTTATGCAAATTTGGTGTCGAGCGACGAAATAAAAAAGCTTGAAACTGAAATTCGGTTGCTGATTGAGCGTGTGGGAAGTTTTTATAGAGATCAGTCTAAATAAAATATATGAGAATTGAGATTGTTGTAAAGCATTTGGGGCAAATTTTGCTTTTTAATGCGGCGTTTTTGTTTATTTCATTTTTAATTTCGGCCATAAATTTTGAGACTTCGGCAATGCCGCTGGGTTTCACGGCACTCATGGCGGCCTTGTTGGGCGTGCTACCGATGGTGTTTGTGAAAGACAACCACGAACTTGGATTCAACGAAGGCATTTTTGTGGTGGTGATGGGTTGGATTCTTACTTGCCTCGTGGGTGCGGTTCCGTATGTGATTTGGGGCGGCGAGTTTACTTTTGTAAATGCTTGGTTTGAAAGTGTTTCAGGGTTTACGACGACGGGTTCTACTGTCTTACAAAATGTGGAAGCTTTGCCTAGTGGATTACTTTTCTGGCGCTCGACAACCCACTGGATTGGTGGAGTGGGTATTATCTTGTTCGTTTTATTGATTCTCCCCGAAGCAAAAAACTCTAAATTTGTACTTTTTAATGCTGAAGTTTCAGATTTATCGAAATCAAATTTTAAGTTTCGCTCGAAAAAAATTCTCCAAGTTCTGGCTTTTGTGTATGTGTTGCTCACTGCCCTAGAAACAGGCTTGCTTTGTTGGGCTGGAATGAGCTTTTTCGATGCAATAAACCACTCGTTTTCTACAATTGCTACGGGAGGGTTTTCAACAAAAAATATGAGTGTTGCGTTCTACAACAGTATTACGATTGAAGTGATTATCACCACATTCATGGTACTTTCGGGTATTCACTTTGGGCTGCTGTTTGCGACAATCACCTTCCGAAAAAAGAACATTTTTACTTCGCCTGTGGTGCAGGCATATTTCGGTATGATGGTAGTTGGGACTTTTATCATTGCTATTAAATTGTATTTCAGCGATATGTATCCTTTCTGGACAGCCGTTCGGTATGCCTCGTTTCAGGTAGCTTCGGTGGGTACAACTACGGGATTTGCCACGGTTGATACAGCCAACTGGCCTTCGTTTACGCAGATTATTCTCATCTATTTTACGATTCAGTGCGCCATGATTGGTTCTACCTCTGGTGGTATGAAATTCGACCGGATTTACAT
>JBDKHP010000001.1:0-6432 GCA_039797645.1 Bacteroidota bacterium | reverse complement strand
GGCTGTGGGTAGTAGGGTGTTGGCAGAGTTAGATACATTCCATGCCCAGTACGGTAATGTCGTCGTTTTGCGGGTTCAGGCCTTTCCAGGTGTCGAGCGTTGTTTGGAGTAGGGTGTTTTGTTCGTGGAAGGGTACGTCGGCAAACTGTACGATTATCTCTTTGAAGTGTTTGGAGAGAAATTTAGATTGGTAATCGCCCCCAAATTGATCGAAAAATCCATCGGTAGAAATGTAGATGCGGTCTTGTGATTGGAGTTGTATGATGTTGTTGGTGAAGTTTTTTTCTTTTATGTAGTAACTTATTGGGTTTTTGGTGGGGCGGTATTCGAGTAACTGGCCTTGGCGGACAATGTATAGAGGGATGTTGGCTCCGGCGTAGTGCAGGGTGTTTGTGTCGGTGTGCATTATGCACAGGGCAATGTCCATTCCTTGGGTGTTTTCTTTGGTTTGGCCAGATTGTTTCAGGGTGGATTTTACGAGGGTCCGTAGGGTTTCTAGGATTTGGGCTGCGGTTTGTATTTCGGAATTGCGGATTATTTCGTTGAGAAATACAATGCCCAACATGCTTACAAAGGCGCCTGGTACGCCGTGGCCGGTACAATCGGCCACGGCTAAAATTAATTTATTTTCGTGCTTTTTTATAAAATAGAAATCGCCACTTACTACGTCTTTGGGGCGGTATAAGATAAAATGGGCGTTGAGTTGGGACTTGAGATCATCGTGGGATGGGAGCAGTGTTTTTTGGATACGCGAGGCTGCGTTGATACTGTCGCTCATGTTGCGATGGAGGTGTTCTATCGTTTCTTTTTGCGCGGTGATGGATTTGTTGGCGTATTCCAAGTGTTCACTTTGTGCGGACATTTCCTCGTTTTGCTCGATTATGCGCATGTGGCTTTGGGCGAGTAATTGGTTTTGGGAGTGCAATTTTTTGTCGGCACGGATGTAAATTTGCATGAAGACTTCGAGTGCAAGTACAAATGAAACCACAGCGAGTACGATACTGATGAGCAAATCGGGCAAACGATCTGCGGGGTTTGCGTAATAAAGTATGGATTGCGGGTAAAGATTTTCGATTATGTAGAGTGCGCAGGTTTCTGCCAATAGCAGCAGGCCAAATATCCAGCGTATCTTGGTTTTGGAACTGGTGAATATTACTGCAAGAAAGAAAAAGAGAAAGTACTGAAATCCGCCTTTGCTGCCAGCGTTGATAAGCCAATATCCGGGATAGAAAATGAGTGTGATGAAACTAAAACTCATATTGTAGAGCCGCTCAAAGTTGCGTTTTAGGAGCGAGTAGGCATATAATGAGATGAATATAAGGGCGCAAAAAGAGGGAAAATATACGGTTATCAGCGGTAACTGGGCAATGAAATTGAGAAATGTTGTGAGTATCGTAAGGAAGATACCTTGTATGGCCACAGCGTTGAGAACCCTGTGTTCTACAGCGAAAACATCTGGATTGCCCAAAAACTTATTCAGTTTTATAATCATAAACCTCGATTATGGATTCTCTATTTTGGTTGAAGCAAAAATAACAAACTTAGAGTAATTACCACTATTAAAGTATCATTTGCTCTTTTGTCTGAATTTGTGTCGGTTTTGTTGGGTGAAAAACGTTCGGGTCAGTGGAAAAATGTAGTTGTGAAATTTTGTAATATTGGTACAAAAAAGTATTTTAGTTCTGTGTTTCACCCAATTATTACTCTGGTATGCTGCCCCTATACGAACGCCTAGAGCCGCTTCCGTATCTTAAAATACTTTGCTATTTCCTGCTGGGGGTATTGAGCGCAAAGTATTGGTTTGGAATTGGTAACTTGCTTATTATAAGTGTTTTAATGGTTTGCTTCGTTTGTTATACCTATCTAGTATATGCGGGTGTTAGGGGTGTTTTTGCAAACCAAGTGGCTACGGTTGTGGGCGTTGTGTTCTATCTGGCTTTTGGCCAATTTGTAGTGAAACAAGCGGCGGAACCGACGGAGGTACCTGAGCTACAGAATAGAGCAGTATATTGGATCGAGGTAAAATCGGCATTGATTCCCACGACGCACGGTTACAAGGCAACAGTAGTGATCCTTGGGCCAGACACTAGACTCCAGCATCTAAAACCTGGTGCGGTGATCTATTTCAGGAAATTGCCTGCGGAGACTTTCAAGCTTGGGGATCAGTATTTGTTTTGTGGGAAATTTAGCAGGGTAAAACCTACGGGCAATCCCTTTAGTTTTGAATATTCTGATTTTCTGTCCCGACAACATATTTATTATCAGGCTTATGGCGGCATACTCAGACAGGTGAACCGACACGTAGGTTTTAGTATTTTCCGTCAGGCTGAAATTTCGCGTGCGTATTTATTGGGTATTTACCAGCAATATGGGCTCTCTGGAGAGGAGTTTGCTGTCGCTTCGGCACTTTCCTTGGGCTATAAAAATGCACTCGATCCCGACATCAAGCTTGCATTTTCTGAATCAGGAGCGATGCATGTACTTGCGGTGTCGGGTTTGCATGTGGGAATTGTTTATGCACTGAGTTTGTGGCTTTTCGGTTTGTTTAGGCTGCGTTTTGTGAACAAGTTTATTGCTCCAATTCTTACCTTGGCGGTAGTTTGGGGGTTTGTGTTCCTGAGCGGATTTGCAGCTTCGTCTCAGCGTGCTGCAATTATGCTAAGTTTAATTGCCTTGGGCGGATTAATGGGATCAGCGCGTGGTACTTTCAACAAGCTCAGCTTCACGGCATTGGTAATGTTAATAGCAAAACCGTCAGACTTAACCGACATTGGGTTTCAGCTTTCATTTGTGGCCGTTGCCTCAATTCTCTACTTTCAGCCGCATTTCGAGAAGGTGTTTTATGCAAAGAATAAATTTCTGAATGCTCAAATTCAATTGGTGAATATGTCCGTGGCTGCCCAATTGGGTACTGGTTTCTTAGGTATCTTTTATTTCCATCAGTTCCCTAACTATTTCATACTTACTAATCTGATAATTATACCATTAGCTCCTTATGTAATATATTTAGGCGGTCTGCTATTTGTTTGTTCCAGCTTCAGCAGTATGCTCGCCAAACTTATTGTCTGGATACTTCATTACCTACTTCAATTTGTACTGTTTTCCGTTAAAACAATTGCAGCTTTACCGGGTTCTACTTGGCACGATTTGTACATGAGTTCTTGGCAGCTTGGCATAGCTTTGGCCGCATTGGGCTTGTTTGTGATATGGATACAAGCCCGCCAAATAGGCTATATACTCGCCATGCTGGCCTTGTTTGTTGGTGTTTACGCCATTAGTGTGGTGCAAAGTATTCAAAACGCCACAAGTTCGGAGTTGGTGGTATTTCAGATGCACAACAAATCGCTCATTTACCTTCGCAACAAAAGTCGCACGGAATGGCTCACAGACACCCTTGTAGCGACTTGGTCGCAATACCGCTACGTTTGCGGAGGTTTTGCCACAGCTAGACATATTGAGTTAAGCCCCGAAATGTTCCAACTGAGCAACAGATCCGAACCTGATTACCGTATCCGAAACTGCGGGAGTACAAAAATTTTGATACTCTACTCCGATTTTCTTAAACACAAAAGCGCTAAAAAAAAGTTTGCTGCCGACATTCTGATACTCTCCAGAGGTACGCATTATAAGCTACAAGAATTACAAGCCACGCTCAATTTCAGCAAGCTAATTATCGACCCAAGTGTTGGGCGAAAGCAAAGCCTAGCTCTGGAACAGCAGTGTCTCAGGGCGGATCAGCCGTATCAACTAATCGCCGAAACAGGAGCTTTTCAGCTCCAGCACTGAGCAATCGTTTGGATTTCTGATCCTGTTTTTTTAGAACAAAACAAACGAATTTCAATATTAATTATTAGCATTATCTCATTACGATACAAGTAGATAGCACTAAATCTTAATAAAGTCTAAAAAGCAAAGTACGCGGCCAACGAATCCGATAAAATGGCGTAATTTTAACCCACGGAAATATTTTAATTTAGATTAAAAATGGCAGAATCAACTTATCGTAGTCGGCTAAATTCCGTTGAACTTACGGCTAAGAGTTGCAAGGTTACAAGCAGCTTATGGCCTTATTATTTTTAATTTTATCCATCAAAAACAAACAAAATGAAACAAGTATTTTTTTTAGTAGCCTTATTTTTTGGTTTATCTCTAGGAGTTAATGCCCAAACCACAACTGCCGACAATGCTGTAGATGCAAAGAAAGAATGCAAAGCAAAAGACCACAAATGCACCGAAGAATGCAAAAAAGAGGGTAAGTGCAGCGATTCTTGCAAAAAAGCCAGCGCCGATCTGAAAGACCACGTTTGCACAGAAGCTTGCAAGAAAGCAGGAAAATGTGAAATGGCTCACGGCGAAAAAGGCCACGTTTGTACTGATGCTTGCAAAAAAGATTGCAAAAAAGGCGACAAAAAATCGTGTAAAAAAGATTGCAAAGAAGGTGATAAGAAAGACTGCAAAAAAGATTGTAAAGCAGGCGACGACAAAAAATCCAAAAAATGCGAAAAGTCTAAAGAATAATTAGGCTTGCACACAGCGATAAATTCGCAAAAAAAAGAGTCCGGAGGTGTTACCTACGGACTCTTATATTTTAGGGCTCTTTAATTGAGCCGGTTAAAATCGTCTAAAAATTTACTCAGACCAATTTCCGTAAGAGGATTGTCTAGTAAGGCATAGGCCAACTCAGGAGTTACAATTACCCCGTCAGCACTGGCTTCAATACAATTGGTAATCTGCTTGATATTCCGAACAGAACCAGCTAATACTTCCGTATTCACGCGGTATTTGGCAAACGACTCTAAGATTTGCCGCACCAAAGCGATGCCGTTTCCAGAAACATCGTCCACGCTACTAACCAAGGGCGCAACATAACTAGCACCCGCCTTCGCAGCCCAAACGGCTTGCCCCAACGAATAAACAAGCGACGCACAGGTTCGGATACCTTTGTCGGCCAAGAACTTAATTGCCATTACGCCTTGTCGGGTTGCGGGTATTTTTACCACAATCTGGTAATGCAAAGCAGACAAGGCCTGGCCTTCCATAATCATCCCCTCGAAATCGTTGGCAACAACATCGGCCATTACATCGCATTCAAAATCGTTGCAAATAGTGGAATAATGTCGCATCATACCTTCGTATCCCACAATACCCTCTTGCGCCAAGAGGCTTGCACTTGTGCTGATACCATCGAGCAGCCCCATTTCTTGAGCCTCCCGAATTTGTTGCAAATTGGCTGTTTCTACGAAAACCTTCATTAGTTCTAGCTTACTAAGTTATTCTGGCAAAATTACCGCGTACTTACCACCTAGTTCTTTGTGAGCAATTTTCGTAGAATCGAACCCAATCTTATCCTCAAAAAAGCCTGCCGATATTATACGTTAAAACGGAAGTGCATAATATCGCCATCCTGAACTACGTATTCTTTGCCTTCGACACTCATTTTACCGGCTTCTTTGCATGCCTGCTCCGATCCTAGTTCCACAAAATTGTCGTATTTAATTACCTCGGCACGAATAAACCCACGCTCGAAGTCGCTATGAATTACACCAGCGGTTTGTGGTGCTTTCATTCCTTTGCGGAATGTCCATGCGCGAACTTCTTTTACGCCGGCAGTAAAGTACGTTTGTAGTCTTAGCAATTGGTATGCCGAACGTATCAGCTTTGCAACGCCTGCTTCCTCTAAACCGATTTCAGACAAAAACATCTGACGCTCTTCGTAGCTTTCCAGTTCAGCAATATCGGCTTCGGTTTGGGCTGCAATCACCATGATTTCAGCACCTTCGCCTTTTATCGACTCACGTACAGCATCTACATAGGCATTGCCATTTACGACCGAAGCTTCGTCCACATTACAAACATACAATACTGGTTTTTCTGTAAGTAATTGCAAATCTGTCGGTTTCTCTTCATCGCTCAAGGGCACAGTACGTGCCGAAAGTCCTTTTTCGAGGTGACTTTTATAAATTTCAAGCGTCTCAACCAGTTTCTTTGCCGATTTCTCGCCAGACTTTGCAGCCTTCTGCGCACGAAGGATACGGCCTTCAATGGTTTCTAAATCTTTCAATTGCAATTCGGTGTCGATAATTTCCTTGTCGCGCACGGGGTTTACAGAACCATCTACGTGGGTAATATTATCGTCGTCGAAACAACGTAATACATGCAGGATGGCATCGGTCTCACGAATGTTTGCAAGGAACTTGTTTCCTAATCCTTCTCCTTTGCTGGCGCCTTTTACCAGACCAGCAATATCCACGATCTCGACCGTTGTAGGAACAATCCGGTTTGGATGAACCAATTCGGCCAATACGGTAAGACGTTCGTCGGGAACAGTAATTACACCCACATTGGGTTCGATTGTACAAAACGGAAAGTTAGCCGATTGGGCCTTCGCATTCGATAAACAGTTGAATAAAGTAGACTTCCCAACGTTGGGTA